>JANNWK010000495.1:0-4354 GCA_031408355.1 Myxococcales bacterium | reverse complement strand
CCCTGGCTCATCTCCAAGATCCTCCCCAAATACTCGGAGCATGGCCTCGGCGCGTTCAAGCGCTGGCTGGGTGTCCACGTCGATCCAGCGGACCTCGCCGACGTCCACGGCCGCAAAAACGCCACGCCGGCTCAACGCCTGCACGCCGTCGCTCAGCGAAGCATCGCCGGTGAGCTCGGCCACGCGTCGAAGCTCTGCCACGAGCGAGGGACCGATCCTAAACACCCCGGTGTCGAGGGCATCATAGTCACCCAGCTCCTTACCGATGCGCGCGATCCGCCCGTGCTCGACGGCCACCTTGGTCGCGTCGTCGAGATCGAAGCAGCGCGGGATATCGTAGTCCACGGCGAGCGCCGCGCCGTTGGCCGGCATGTCCGCCGCCAAGAGCCGCCGCACTAACTCGGGCGAATACAGGTGATCGGACATGGTGAGCACGCACTCACGGTCGATAAAACCTGCCGCCGCCAAGACCGAAACGCCGTTCTTCTTCAGGTAGTCCGTGTTCTCCACGAAAGAGACGGCCAGGCCCAGCTCGCCCTCTTCGCGCACGGCCTCGCGAATCAGTTCTCCGCGGTGGCCGACCACGACGAGCGCCTCCTGAATGCCAGCGGCCTCCAGCGTTCGCAGGACTCGGACGACCAGCGGCACGCCCGCGACCCGGCGCAGGGGTTTCGGGGTCTGGTCGCCGCCGTCGCTCAAACGTGAGCCAAGACCGGCCGCGAGCACAACCGCCCGCGTCACCTGGGGGGACCTAGTCATGTTGCGGTCTCGCTTTCGTCGCCATTCAAGCTAGTGGGCTTTGCAATTAGCATGCACTGGTCAAACCGGGCAATTCCTTTTGCATTCGCGGATTTAGACCATGATCCGCGTGTCGCAAGCGGGTCACAGTGTTGCAAAATGGCGACACTGACGGACGCATTGGCGCCCATGGGCGACCCCCACCTCCAAGGCCCCGCCAAGCAGGCCTCAAGCCTAGGTTTCTCGACACTTACCTACACCCATGGGGCCATCACGCCGGGCCTTGGGTGCGACGTTGCTTACGCACCCGCCGAGCCGAACAACGCCCGTGCCGCCTCCAGATCCTCGAACGTGTCGACCTCCGTCCAGCGCAGGTCCGACACCTCGACGGGGGCCGCGTCGAGCCTGCCCGCCTCGATCAGCTCTGAATAGACATCCTCGTAATAGAGCTGAGTCTCGCCGCCCGCGATGCGCGAGGACAGCGCCTCGAACAGCTTGCCAGACGCCGAAGCCGCGATGCGTTCGATGCCGATACTCTCACCGTGACTCGCGCCGAGCGGAACCTCCTTGCCGAAACGACGAATGCGGCCCCCCTCCACGACGACCTTCATGGCTTCCGCATCGAGGTTACGGCCCGAATCAACGCCCACCGACAGCTCGGCCGACTCCGCCGCGATCCGCCTGAGCACCGCCTCGTCGAACACGACGTCACCATCCAACTTGAAGAACGAGCGCCCAGCGACGGCCTCGCGACACAGGGCGAGCGAGACCGAGTTTTGCGTGCTCGCATAGTCGGGATTCGGACAGAACGTCACCTCGGCCGCGAGCCCGCCGAGCGCCTCTCTCACCGCAGCCTCACGGTAGCCGGTAGCCAAAATAAGCCGTGAAATACCAAACTCCAGGAGCAGGCGTACGGCCCTGCCCAGGATGGTTTCACTGCCAATCGGCGCCAAAGCCTTCGGCCGCGTGTCCGTGATCGGACGAAGCCGCGAGCCCACGCCTGCAACCAAGACCACTGCCGCTTCGACCATCTGAGACCTATGACTCGCCCCGCCGCAGCGGAGCGCCAGCTAGGGCGTTGCGAATTACACAGCGAGTGCGTTGCCAGCGGGCACGGTGCTTGCTACCACGGCGACGCGAAATCATAGGAGCCTGTGCGATGCAACGACCGGAAAAGATCAAGAAACCCGAAGGCAAGCTGGCGATACTGTTGCCGGGCCTCGGCGCGGTGTCCACGACTTTGATCGCTGGCGTGCTGCTGGCGCGACGCGGCCTGGTGGCGCCCGTGGGTGCGCTGACTCAAACGGGAACGATCAGGCTCGGCAAGCGCACCGACAACCGAACCCCGAGGATCAAGGACTTTGCGCCGCTCGCCGAGTTGAAGGACATCGTGTTTGGCGCGTGGGACTTGTTCCCCGACAACGCCTATGAGGCGGCCGTAACGGCAGGGGTGCTCGAGGCCAAAGATCTCGAGCCTATCAAGGAGGAGCTGCAGGCTATCAAGCCGATGGCTGCGGCCTTCCATCCCGAGTACGTGAAGCGCCTGAACGGCACGCACCTCAAGCAGGGAGCGACCAAGGCTGACCTCGTCGAGCAACTCCGCGAGGACATTCGCCGCTTCATCAAAGAGAGCGGAGCAACGCGAGCCGTCACCGTCTGGTGCGGTTCAACGGAGATCTACCTGGAGCCCGGTCCAGCGCATCAGTCAATCAGCGCCTTTGAGCAGGGACTGAAGGAGAACGACCCCTCGATCCCGAACTCGATGTTGTACGCCTGGGCGTGCCTGAAGGAAGGCGTGCCCTACGCCAACGGCGCGCCCAACTTGAGCGTCGATATCCCTGCGATGCTTGAGCTCGCGAAAGAGACGCAGACGCCCATTTGCGGCAAGGATTTCAAGACGGGGCAGACCTTTCTCAAGACCCTGCTTGCGCCCGGCTTCAAGGCGCGGATGCTTGGCTTGAAGGGTTGGTTCTCCACCAACATCCTGGGCAACCGCGATGGCGAGGTCCTCGACGAGCCAGGCAGCTTCAAGTCCAAAGAGGTCAGCAAGCTCGGCGCCCTGGAGCAGATCCTGCAGCCGGACCTCTACCCCGAGCTGTACGGCGACATTTATCACAAGATCCGCATCAACTATTACCCGCCCCGCGGCGACGCCAAGGAGAGCTGGGACAACATTGATGTCTTCGGTTGGCTCAACTACCCGATGCAGATCAAGGTGAATTTTCTGTGCCGCGACTCGATCCTGGCGGCCCCGCTCGTGCTTGACCTTGCCTTGTTCAGCGACTTGGCCAAACGCGCGGGCTTTCGCGGGGTGCAGGAGTGGCTGAGCTTCTACTTCAAGAGCCCGCAGACGGCCGACGGCCTCTACCCGGAGCACGACATCTTCATCCAATCGATGAAGCTTAAGAACACGCTCCGCTGGATGATGGGTGAAGAGCTCATCACCCACCTCGGCAACGAGTACTACGACTGACGCGCGCCGTCGAAGGTCGCGCGGACTTAGGGCTCCGCCGGCTCGTCGCCTGCCACGGGGTCAGCGCGCTTCTTCTTCTTGCGCTTCTTCTTGGGCGCGCCGTCGGCCGGTTCCGGAGTCGCGAAGACGATTGGCCCGTCGGGGCCAAGCCGCCCGAAGCGGTGAATGCTCCAGATCATCGTGACGACGCCGGCCACGGCTATGAGCTTCGCCAACGTGCCGTCGCCGTTCAGGTTCGCCGCGATGCCGAGCGCGCCGAGCGTGCCTGCGATCGCCAGAAACCTTCGGGCGCTCAGTTCACCTATGCCGGACGTAGCGCTCATGGCCATTTCTCCGCATGCGCACGGACGATGAAGTCATGGACGTCACGTCGCAATTTAAGTTCCGCGGTCACCGAGGGTTGTTCGTGAGCATCGCCGACGTGGTCGTCGTATTGATAATCGCTATCGCGCAGTACCAGCACCCGCGCGTCCCCGTCCTCACCTAGTCCGGACACGAGCTGGAGGGCGTCGCCCATTGCCGGATCCTTCTCCGCCAACGCAGCACCGAGTAGAAGCCGCTCGCCGGCCGTAACGTAAGCGACGCCGTACTTGCGATCACGAGCCGCTACGTCGACCTTGATCTCCTTGCTCTCCGTGAGCGCCACGCTCGCCCCAGGGACGGGGTGATCTCGTCCCTCCCGGAATGCCAAGATGATGACCTCAATCGCGCGGCGCTCGTCGAGCGAGCGCGTTGGGTTGGGGGCGCGCGGTGGCGGCGCGCCACAACTTGCGAGCACGAGCGCGAGGCCCAGCCAGACGGCTCGCTTCCGCGTGCGGGGGGCCAACGGACTTGAAGGAGCCGACCCCAAGGTCACGGCGGAGGCGTTCATCGAGCCGAAAAGGTAGCCAAGAGGCATCGCTTTCGCTAGCACTGTCCTTGCGGCCGATGCCACGACCAACTCGCCAGGGCTCCATTTTGACGACCGTGAGCGTCCTGGGCGCGGCCCCATCCGGCCCCCGCGGGGCGGCCGAGCGGCCCCTTTTGACCCGCCAGCCGTGGCGCTTCTGCGTCGTCGGTGCCGTGTGGCTAGCCGGAGTAGGCTGCGGGCCAAGAGGCCTGCCGGACCCCAAAGTCGCAGCCGAAACGTATGCTGCAGCTGTC
>JANNWK010000494.1:0-5372 GCA_031408355.1 Myxococcales bacterium | reverse complement strand
CCGCGCTAAGCGACGTGCGCACGACCGGCACGAGCGAACTGCTCGGGCGCGCGGCCCCGGCGCCGGCAAGCGCGGCAGAAAAGCCCGGCTCCGGCGGGGTCCTTGGCGAAAGCTCGCGCGCGGCGCGAGGTTCCTGGACAGTCAATGGCAGCACGGCGGACGGCACGTCTTGGCTCGTTCGCAAGAAGCGGGCCAGAGCGAGCTAGCGCGGATCCTCTGCCTCGGACTTCTTGATAGTCAGGTCTTCCAGCAGCTGCAGCAGCTCGCTCTCCAAGCCGCGATTGCCCAGCATGTTGATGGCCTGATCCAATGAGCTAATTTGCTTCTTGCTCGAACGCGACAGTGCCCGGTCGACCAAGCGCGCCGCCAGGACCGGTATCTTTTGCACCAGCTTGCCAACGTTCCTGCCGCCCGCTAGCGGGTCGTTCAGCGCGCTCAGCAGGTCCATGATCTTCGGAAGGTCGGCCAGATGCTTGAGCGTGATCTTGCACTCCGTCGGGTCCACCACTAGAAATCCGTCCGGCGAAGTGCGCATCCTTTTGTAAGTGTTGCGAAAACGAGGCCGCAAGCAATAGGCTTTGTCGGCCCCCTTGGGAGCGCCGGTAAACGCCGCAACAAGCGCCCTGATTGACGGCCCGGGTGTCAGCCGATTGACAGGGTCCGTGCCAACCCGCGGACTCGCGGCGTACGCCGGCTTACCCCGGCAGGCTGCCGGTTGCTGGTCCGGATGTTGCTTAGCAGGGAGCAAGACATGAGCACTGGCATTTGGTCCGCGGCGTCGGGAGCAGTGGGAAAGACGTCGGCGCTCGACATCGCGGCCGAGAACATCGCGAACGCCAGCACGCCCGGCTATCGCGCTGAAAAGGCCGTATTCCGCCAGACACTGGCCACCGCTCTCGATCGCAGCCGAGGCACGGAGTCGCTGCGTTACGCGATCACTCGCACCAATGTCCCGTTCTTCCAGCCCGGCCAGATCGTCGATTCGGGAAAGCCACTCGACATCGCGATCCCCGAAGGGAACGGCTTCTTCGTCGTGTCAACGCCTGAGGGCGAACGCTATACGCGAGCCGGCAGCTTTCGACTCGCGGTCGATGGCACGCTGGTCACGCCCGATGGCGCGCCGGTTCTCGGCGAAAATCACCGCCCTATCAAGGCCGACCCGACCCAGACAAGCCTGAGCTTCGATCGCGACGGGCAGCTCCTTCAGGGTGACAACCCCGTGGGCAAGCTGCTGGTCGTCAAGTTTCAGAACGTGGCAGGCCTGGAGAAACAAGGCAACGTACTGCTCCGCGCCCGAGCCGACGCCGGCGCCGTCACCCCCTACGAAACGGCGCTGGAGCCTGGCTCGATAGAGCACTCCAACGCCAACGCCGTTCAGGGCATGACCGCGCTGGTGACGCTCACCCGCGAGTTTGAAATGCTCACGAAAGTGATCGAAGCGTTCAGTCAGATCGATCGCAAAGCGGCCACCGAGATCGCTAGTAGCCGCTGAGAGACGCTCCGCAGCCAACCTGGTGCGGCTGCGCCTTTGTGCCCACAAACTGCTCATCGCCCGCCACGTTCTTCTCAATCGCGTGGACGAATCTTCTCCCGTCGTTGACCCGCCCAAGGGCAAGGTGTCATGAACGGACTCATGCGAAACCCGACATCGGTTTGGCTCCTCGGAGCCACGAGCCTAGTTCTCACCATCGTGGGCGCCTGCGGCGGCGGCAGTGATGGCGCCGGCCGAGACGACATCGCCAAGGGCGGCACCGCAAGCGCGACCGCGGGCAGCGGAAGCAGCCTGGCCGGTACCCCGGCGGTGACCGGCGGCAGCGGCGGCGGCGCGAGCGTCATGAGCAAGTGTGGCGCCGGCCCGTTCCCAGTCGGAGACGGGACCGCGTTTGTCATCGACGACCTCGAAGACGACGACAAAGAGATCGCCAAGTCGGACGGCAGGGCGAGCGCCTGGTTCTACGAGTCAGATGGGACGCCCACCGGAATGCTCACGCCGACACTGGCGGATCTCGGTCCCGTGGCTGGTGGCGCTGACGGCACCGCCCAAGCGATCCACGTCAACGGGGATGGCTTTACCACCTGGGGCATCGTGCTCGGAGTTGGGCTCAACGAGAGCATGGGCCTACGCTGCCCGTACGACGCTTCCGCCTACGGAGGCATCTCTTTCTACGCCAAGGGCGGCGGCAAGATCCGGTTCGCGCTCGCAGAGAGCGCGATCTACCCGGCTGCGTTGGGCGGGACGTGCGTGTCTCCCAAGGACGCAGAATGCTTCAGCACCCACGGCGTCGAACTGGCACTGACCGCCGATTGGAAGAAGTACGACATTGCCTGGACCGACGTGAAGCAGGGCAACTGGGGACTGCAAGCGGCCCTCGACCCCAAGACCATCATGCTGGTCCAGTTCGCGGCCAGCAACGAGAACATGCCCTATGACTTCTGGATTGACGAGCTTAGTTTCCTCGAGGCCGGCGCCAAGGGGAACCTCACCGGCGGCTCGGGCGGCTCGGGCACTGGCGGCAGCGGCGGCAGCACGGGCAGCGAAGGCGGAGCGCCCAGCGAAGGTGGAGCCACTCAGTAACGGGGCCCACGCCTAGCGCCGGCGAGCGAAGGGATCCGTTGCCTTCTTCGCCGGCGCGTTGGCTACGCCGCGCGGCTCCACCGGACCGGGCTTCTTCGGCTTCTCTCGGGGTAGCGCGTCGATCGACACGGCCGGCGTGTGCACGCTGGGTGCAGCGGGGGCCTGTGTGACCGGCACGGCCGCTGGCCTGCCTGAGGCGGCGGTCGCCTTGGCCGCAGGCATCTGCTGCTTGGCGACCGGCGCGGCGCCGCCGGACAGGCGCAGGCTTACCACCAGTACCGCCCCCAGCAGCGCAGCGCCCGCTATCAGCAGCACACGCGGCTTCCGGATGAGCACCCCGACGCTAACCCGCGCGGTCAGGTCGGAGGCGGAGACACCGCGGGCCGTGGTCAGTCGCAAGCGCGGGTCTGTCTGGCCAGCGGCGCGCCGGCTTGACTCCACGGGCTCAAGATCGGGAACGGAGAGCTGCGCCGCGCGGCTCAGCTCCTGCCCAGACAATTCCGCATAGATCAGCCGAAGCTCGACCTGCATACTGCGCGCGTCCGGAAACCGCTGCGGCTTGGCGTAGGCCAGAGAGCGATCGACGAAGGCGACTGCCCGCGCTGGCAGGTCGGGTCGCAGCGACTTGATCGAGCGCGCCGGCTGCGTGACCGCCAGGGCCAGGGTTTCGTTCACTGTCTCGCCTACGTGCACGTGCTCGCCCGTGAGCAAAGTGAACAACGTGGCGCCGACGGCCCAAAGGTCCGTCTGACCGTCCACGTCCTCCCAGCGCCCGCGGGCCTGTTCAGGTGCCATGAAGGCGGGAGTCCCCATGGTCGCGCCCGACTGCGTGGTGAAGCGCGCCCCCGAAAGTTCACGCACGCGTCCGATGCCAAAGTCGAGGAGCTTGACGACGCCTTCGCGGGTCAAAAACAGATTGTCTGGCTTGAGGTCGCGATGCACGACGCCGCGCTCGTGGGCCGCAGCCAGCGTATCGAGCACCTGATCCCCGATCGCCAGCGCTTCCTCGAGCGAAAGTCGCCGACCCTTTCGCTGCCAGCGCTGCTCAACGCTCTCGCCATCGAGCAGCTCCATCACGATGAACGCGGCGCCATCCTCGGAAACGTCATCGTCGTCGACGGACACCGCACCCCGGTGTCCCACCGAGTTGGCCACGTAGCCTTCGCGCAAGAAGCGCTCGCGGAGCGCGGCATCAACCGACAGCTCCGGATGGAGCATCTTGACGGCCGCTCGCTTCTTGTTGCGGTGAGTCGCCGCGTACACACACGCCATCCCGCCGACACCCAAAAGCGAGTCAAGGCGCCACTTGTCCTTGATAACGGAGCCAAGCCGCGCTTCCGCACGCTGGGTGGCGACTCTGGGATCGACGGCCATGAGCAACAGGACGCGCTTCTATCCGCGTGATTAGATGTCAGCGCGACGCTAGCACGGGAAACCACCTGCCGGGACTCCCGCAGCGGAGGCACCACCCCATCTGCAGTCTGCTCGACCGACGCGCCGCGATGGACCCGGCCGAGATCGCAGAAATCGCCGATAGAAGCGCGCTTGCCAAAGCAAGAGTGAAAGGGTCCATAGCGAAAGTGAAAGGCTCCCCCAAGCCGGGCGACTGCTTGCTTGGGCGAATCTTTGTTGACGACCCGCGCGGATTGGCATAACGGCAAAGACGTCGGTAGGCGTGCCGCGCGCGGCGCGCTTGGAGGCACCGGCAGGCCCGCCGCAGTACGTGGCGGGTTCGGCCGAAGTCACACAGTTTCGGATGGTCCCGATCTCACTCCGGGGTGAGGGCCAAGAGAAGACTGTGTTCGACTCCGCGGCGCCCGAGCAGACACGGATAGGTAAACGGTATGTTTGAGGTACGAAATGTCAGACGTTGAGCGGGTATTCGACCGCTTCATCGACGCCTTCGCTGATGACCTGCTCGCGATGGCGCGGACCCACATGGCGGTCGAGGTGGGGCGCGCACTTGCCATCGCCGAGCGCGCGGGAGAAGTGCAGAGCAGGGTCAGAGAGAAGCTAGCGCGGAAGGCCGAGCGGATTTCGCAGAAGGGGCGAGCCAAGTCGGAGAAGGCCCGCCTGCGAGAACGGAAGCGGGCTGCACGTCTGACAGCCAAGGCGCGCGTGCAGGAGGCAAAAGTTCTCGAACGCGAGCAGCGCCAGGTCGAGCACGATCGGTTGAAGCGAGAGCGCCTAGCACTCAAGCACGAGCTCGAGGCGGAACGCAGGCGGCTCCGCGAAGCCAGCCGGAAGCGCCCCGCCCGGCAACTGCCGCTCGACTTCGATGGTCTGCGCACTCCTTCGCAGCGGCGCCGTGACGACCGCAACGCGGCGGCGCTACCGCCCCCACTTTTTGTACATAAACGCCGTCGGGACGGCCAGATCGAGAAGCTTGCGCGTCCCGAGGACGCCGTGCAGGTCGCCGCGCCGACAAGCTCCGCCCCACCGCCTGGCTAGGCTAGCCTAGGTATCGATCTCGAATGTCCAGGGCCCAGGCCTCGCCGGAGTGCCGCGCCGACGTCGTGCTTCAAGGACGAATTCCGGCGCCCGCGCTTCGCGGCGCACGCTGTGGGGAGCGCTGCGCACGCCACGGCGCTGCAGTACGAACAGGGCCGCCGTTCAAAGCCAACGAAAGCATGCCGATCGCGGCGCAAATCAGGCTGTAGACCAGTCGATTCGTCATGAAAACCCTCGGGTAAGCGGGCTTGGGCGGGCCCGACACCTGCTCCATGTCCAGGGGCCCCCGAAAATACTCGGCCTTCCGCCCTGGCCGCGCAAAAGCCGCTATGGGTGTCCTGGTGGC
>JANNWK010000493.1:0-8774 GCA_031408355.1 Myxococcales bacterium | reverse complement strand
GCAGAGCAATCGCACGCAGGGCGGCGTGCGCATCGCCCTACAAGCCAGCGGCGCGGATCAGGAACCATTCGCTGCTGGCGGCCTGGCCGTGACGCTCGGCGAACGAGGGAGCGGACCAGAGCTGCAGGTGGTCATCGTGAGCGTCGCGGAAGGGAGCGAGGCAGAGCGAGGCGGTCTGCAGGCGGGCGACATCATTGTCGCGGTGGGTGCGGCGCGACCGAGCTCCATGCACGACGCCCGAGTCCGGCTGAGTGGCCCCTTACAGAGCGACGTGGTCGTTAGCGTGAATCGCAACGGCGCCGCGCAACGTCTGTCGATCGCGCGTGAGGCCGTGCGCAAGTAACGTCACTTCGCGTTCGCCGTGAAGGCAACGCTCACGGGCGCGTCCTTGGCGACCTTGCCCTTGAGGCTACCGGAAAGCGCATCCGTCAGGCTCTTCACGAACTTGCCTGCCGCATCTCGCGGGTGGATCTCGAACTCTTCTAGCGTGATCGAAAACGGCTCAAGCGTCTTCACCATCACCGCTTCGAGCTTGTCGCCCGCGTACTTGAACGTCAGCTCCAACCGAGCGGACTTAGTCGCTTTGCGTCCGTGCAGCCGGAAATCGCCCGTCGCCGTCGCCGTCACCTTGCGCTCCGGCCCGGACAGCTTGGTCACGTCCGCCGCGCTGAGGTTCGTCAGCGTGTTGATCCGCAGCTCCGCGAAACGGTTCTGCTCCGCCTGTTCGGCGCTGACCTCCCCATCCTTCGGGTTTAGCTGAAGCCAGTCCCGAGCGTGAGCGTTCTGACTTTCGCTCTTCTTGCGTACGCCGTACTCGCCCTGCTCATCCGCCCGCTTCTGCTGGTAGAGGGTGAGCAGGTTCAAATCCGCCTTCACCAACGCCGTCGACTTCGCGAGGTCGCTGGGCTCGACGAACAGCTCGCCTTGCACCGCTCCCGGAGCGTCGCCCTCGATCTTCTCAAGCGGCGAGTCCATCAAGAACGTGAAGCGACTGCTGGCGGCGTCGACCTGAAAAACGGCCGCCCCCGCCGGGCGGACCACCTCGAGTGGCTTGGCGGCCGGCGCCCGCGGCTCCGGCTCGGCAGGCTTGTCCTTGCTGCACGCGACGGGCAACGCCATCGCGAGCACGCTCGCCAACCTCAGAAAGTTCCGTTGACCCATTGCCTTATTCCTCAGCATCGCCTGTAGCATCTCAGATACGTACGGAACTTCGAGCCATCGGTTTCAGGCGCGGCGCGGCAACTTCAGATGTCGTCGAAGTGGTCCTGCGGCTCCGACTTGTCTCCGCCCGGGGAGAGCAGGAACAAGAACGGGATGACGCCCATCGCCAGCAGCAGCGTTCCGACGATCTTGGCGAGAGTCACGAGTCCGGGTTCGACCATGGCCCGCCACGATAGTCCCCCCCTGCTCGACGGCAAGTGTCACAATCGGGCCGGATGGCCGCCCCCGCAACGCGGCGCGTTACGCTGGCGGCCGCATAGCAAGGCTGGAAGGCGCGGCGGGCCAGTAAACCCCTGGCGGCTGGCAAGACTCTTGCTCTAAAGGGAACCTCGAGATGAACCTCAGCCCGCCTCCGAACTCGGGAGCAAGCGTCCGGCCGCCCAGACTACTGCTGGTCGACGACGATCCCGCCATCTTGCGGGCGCTGCGGAGAATGCTGCTAGGTCTAAGGCCCAGCTGGGGAATCGACGTCGCGGAGAGCGCGGAAATGGCCCTCGCTGCACTGAAGGCGCGTACCTATGACGTCGTCGTCACGGATCTTCAGATGCCCGGCATCGGCGGGGTAAAACTCCTAGAGCGCCTCAAACTGGAACACCCGACGAGCATGCGCGTGGTCCATTCGTCCCACGTTGAGTCGCTCAGCTCGGTTCAGGCCGAGGAGCTGGCGCACGCAGTGATCAACAAGCCCGGGCACGCCGACGAGCTCACGTTCCTGCTCGACTGGGCCATCGACCAGCGCCGCCGGCGCTTGCGCGACTCGGTAGGCTTCTGAGCCCTAGGCCAGTAGCTTGGCGATCGTTACCAGCTGCATGTTGCTGGTGCCCTCGTAGATCTTGCCGATCTTGGCGTCACGGTAGAACTTCTCGGCCGGGAACTCCTTCGTGAAGCCAACCCCGCCGTAGAACTCAACGCACTGCGAGGCCGTGCGCTCGGCGACCTCGGAGGCGAAGAGCTTGGCCATCGCCGCTTCCTTGACGAAAGGCACGCCGTCATCCTTGAGCCGGGCGGCGTTGTAAACCATCAGCCGGGCGGCCTCGATCTCCATGGCGACGCGAGCGTACAGGAACTGCATGCCCTGAAAATCGGCGATGGGCTTGCCAAACTGCACGCGCTCCCGCATGTACGGCAGCGCGCCATCGAAGGCACCTTGAGCCAGCCCTAACATCTGAGCGCCGATGCCAATCCGCCCTTCGTTCAGCGCCTCTATCGCGATCTTGTAGCCGCGCCCCACCTCGCCGAGCACGTTCTCAATCGGCACCTCCACGCCTTCGAGGACCAGCTCGCACGTGCTGGAGGCGCGGATCCCCAGCTTGTTCTCTTTCTTGCCGATCTCCACGCCGGCGAAATCGCGCTCGACCAAGAACGCCGTGATGCCCTTGTAGCCCTGACTCGGATCCACATTGGCAAACACGACGAATAGCGAGCTCTCTGCGGCGTTAGTGATCCAGAGCTTGCGGCCGGTCAACACGTAGCGATCGCCCTTCAGCTCGGCGCGCGTCTTCAGCGCAAAGGCGTCGGAGCCAGACGAGGCCTCGCTGAGCGCGTAGGAACCGACCCATTGACTGGCAAGCTTGGGCAGATAGCGAGCCTTCTGCGGCTCGCTGGCCCAGCGCAAGAGCGCGTTGTTCACCAGAGTGTTCTGTACGTCGACCAGCACGGAGACGCTCGGGTCGATCCGCGCCAGCGCCTCCACCGCCAAAATCGCACTGAAGAAACTGGACCCCGACCCGCCGTACTGTTCGGGGATCTCGATGCCCATCACGCCCAGCTCGAACAGGGCCGGGAGCAAGCTGGGGTCGAGCGACGCTTTGTCGTCCATCTCCGCGACTTTGGGCGCGATCCGCAGCTTGGCGAAGCCGAGAACCGTATCGAAAAACAGCTGTTCGTCTTCGGAAATGCGGGTAAGTGCCGTCACAAGAAGCTCCTGGGGTTATCGCAAAAAAGAGCGCACCTGATGATGCCGGACCGAGAACCCTAGACTAAGCTCACGCAGCTCATGTCGGGCAATAGCTTTGGTCAAGCCTTTCGCGTCACCACCGCCGGGGAATCCCACGGTCCGGGCAACGTCGTCATCATCGACGGCTGCCCGCCTGGAATGCCCCTGTCGGAAGCGGATCTGAGGGTCGATCTCGCGCGGCGCCGTCCGGGCCAGAGCCACATCGTCACCCAGCGCAAGGAAGCCGACGAGCCGGAAATCCTGGCCGGGGTGTTCCAGGGCCGCACCACCGGCACGAGCATCGCCATCCTGATCCGCAACACCGACCAGAAGAGCCAGGACTACTCCGACATTCAGGCCAAGTATCGGCCAGGTCACGCGGACTTCAGCTACGACCAGAAGTACGGCGTTCGCGACTATCGAGGCGGCGGGCGCGCGAGCGCACGCGAAACGGTGGCGCGCGTCGCGGCCGGCGTGGTCGCCAAGAAGCTCATCGCCGAGGCGTTCGGCGGCCAGGTCGTAGGCTACGTCAGCCAGGTAGGCCAGATCGTCGCCGACATCGCGGACCCGGCCGCCGTAACTCTCGCGCAAGTGGAAACGCTGCCGGACGGCAGCCCGAACATCGTGCGCTGCCCTGACCCGGCCCGCGCCCGGGAAATGATCGAGCTCATCGAGCAACTGCGGAAAGAGCAAGATTCGGTGGGCGGCGTGTGCGAGCTGGTCGCCACTCACATCCCGGCGGGCCTCGGCGAGCCGGTGTTCGACAAGCTCAAGGCTGACCTGGCCAAGGCCCTGTTCAGCTTGCCGGCCGTGGTGGGAGTTGAGTACGGCGCCGGTTTTCGCGCCGCAGCCATGCGGGGCAGCGAGCACAACGATCTCTTCGCGGCCGAGCCGGGCCCAGCAGGCCCACGCATCCACACCGAATCCAACCGACACGGCGGCATGCTCGGCGGCATCTCGTCCGGCATGCCAATCGTGCTGCGCGCGGCAATCAAGCCGACCAGCAGCCTGCCACTCGAACAGAAGACAGTGACGCAGTCCGGAGAAAGCACGACCATTCGCACGCGCGGACGTCACGATCCCTGCCTCCTGCCCCGCTTCGTGCCAATCGGCGAGGCCATGGTCGCCATCGTGCTGGCCGATCATTTCTTGCGACAGCGCGGGCAACGCGGCCAGGAGCGCGGCTAGCGTGGCAGGGCCGGACATCTTCGCTGGCAGCACTGCGCTTGTGACAGGCGCGTCCTCCGGACTCGGCGAAGAGTTCTGTCGCGAGCTGGCTCGGCGGCACACCAACCTGGTCCTCACGGCCCGCTCGCGCGAGCGACTTGAACGACTCGCCCACGACCTCACGCGCGTCAACGGCGTGTCAGCCCAGGTCATCGTGCAAGACCTGGCCGCACCCGGCGGCGCGCTGGCGCTCGCGCGCGAACTGCAGAACCGCGGCATTCAGGTCGATCACCTGATTAACAACGCCGGTTTCGGCAGCGCGGGACGCTTCGAGAACGCGGACGCCGAGCGCGAGGCGAGCATGGTGCGGGTGAACGCCGAGAGCGTGGTCGTGCTCAGTCGGGTGCTGCTCAAAGGCATGCTGCAGCGCCAGCGCGGCGGCATCTTGAACGTAGCCTCGGTGGCGGGTCATCAACCCACGCCGTACATGGCCACCTACGGCGCCAGCAAGGCCTTCGTCCTGAGCTTCAGCCTCGCGCTCGCCGAAGAACTGCGTGAAAGTGGGGTTCGCGTGCTCGCCCTGTGCCCCGGACCGGTTCCGACCGGGTTTCAGGCGGCGGCCAACATTCCAAGCGGCGCGGTGCTCTCCATCGCCCGCCTCGACGCCCACACGGTGGTCGAGCGCGCCCTGGACGCCTACGCAAAGCGTTCGGCACTCACAGTCCCAGGCTTCGTCAATAGCGTGCAGACGCTTGCGTCCAAGCTACTGCCGCGGCGCATTCTGGTCCGCGCGGCGCGCATCGTCATGACCCGGCTGGGCCGCATCGAGAACTAGCGTCTCGACCCGCCAGTCAGCAAACAACTTTCGCCGGCGCGAGCAGGACCGCCCCAAGCGCATCCAGTCGGCAAGACCCGCTTGGAGGCCGTCGCGGGCGGTGCTAGTCCGGTGCCTCGGAATCGGACGCAACGAACCACAGGGTGAAGATCAATGAGCTACGCCGCAGCCCCCAATCGCTATGAAACGATGTTGTCCCGCCAGTGTGGCAAGAGCGGGCTCCGGCTCCCCGCGCTCTCGCTCGGCTTGTGGCATAATTTCGGTGACACCACGCCGCTCGAGAAGCAGCGCGAGCTGCTTCGAACCGCGTTCGATCTGGGCATCACCCATTTCGACCTAGCGAACAACTACGGCCCCCCCTACGGCAGCTCGGAGATCAACTTCGGCACCTTGCTTCGGCAAGACTTCAAGCCCTACCGGGACGAGCTCATTATCTCGACCAAAGCGGGCTGGGACATGTGGCCTGGCCCCTACGGGCAGGGCGGCGGCTCTCGAAAACACGTCCTGGCAAGTCTCGACCAGAGCCTCCGCCGTATGGGCCTCGACTACGTCGATATCTTCTATTCACATCGCTTCGACACCGACACGCCGCTTGAGGAGACGATGGGCGCGCTGGCCACCGCGGTGCAGCAGGGCAAGGCCCTGTACGTGGGAATCTCCTCCTACTCGGCAGGCAAGACGGCCGAAGCTGCGGCGCTGCTGCGGCAAATGAAAGTACCGCTGCTCATCCACCAGCCCTCGTACAGCATGCTGAATCGCTGGCCCGAGGGCGGGCTCTTGGATGTGCTTGGGACGGAGGGAGTCGGCTGCATTGCCTTCAGCCCGCTCGCCCAGGGCCTGCTCACCGACAAATACTTGAAGGGCATCCCGGAGAACGCGCGGATCAACCGACCAGGGGGCGGCTCACTGAAGCAAGAGCACTTGAGCGATGAGAACCTGGCGCGCGTTCGAGCCCTCAACGACATCGCCAAATCGCGCGATCAAAGCCTGGCGCAGATGGCGCTGGCGTGGGTGCTGCGCGACGCCCGAGTCACGACCACGCTGATCGGCGCGAGCTCGCCCGAGCAATTGAAGGAGAACGCCGGAGCGCTCAAGAACCTGACGTTCTCGAGCGCTGAGCTGGCCGCCATCGATCTTCACGCCAAAGAGGGCAAGCTTAACCTCTGGGAAAAGCCCAGTACCGACCAACGCATCTAGCTTCAAGCCTCAGGGCACCGTGTAAGCCACCCGCCCCTCGTTTCGGTCCCACACCACCGAGCCGCGGGGCGGCGTGCACTCGGCCAAGGCCTTGGTGATCGTGGCGCCTTCACCCAGGATGATCTGGCCGAGCGTGGGGTCCTTCAAGACGCTACCCTTGCGCGGGTCGTTGGGATCGTAGACGACATAACGCGGAGCCTTCAAGCCAGCCGCCTACTCAGCTCAAGCATGGAAGTACCAAAGCCGGCCTGCGCAAACAGCCTTTGCGCCGGCGTATTTTGCGGGGCGGTGTGCAGCACCACGAGGCGCGCGCCCCTCTCGCGCAGCTGCAGAAGCGTCTGCTCCAGGAGTCGCCGGCCAAGCCCGAGACGCCGGGCCGGCTCAGCGATGAAGAGGTCGTGAATCGCGGCGTGAGCGTCGAGCAGCTTGTTCCAATCCCGCGGCTCGAGCCGCGCGTAGGCATAGCCCACGAGCAAAGCGTCGCTCTCCACGACCAGAACGAGCGCCTGTGTATTCGACAGCTCACGCCGGAACCAAGACTCGTAGCCCTGCTCAACGTTGTCCACGAGCAAGAAGCGATGCGGATCGAACGCGTGGTGCTGGCGCACGAGTTCACCGGCGAGGAGCGCGATGGCAGGCAGATCGCTGGCGCTTGCCGAACGAATGTTGACGGTCACCCAGCCAGCCTAGCGCCATCGAAAGCCGGCGGCGCGGACCGTCTACCCACCCCTAATTTTCCGACGGCTCGGGCTCGCGCAAGCTAGCGAACAACGGTCCGGCCGCAAACGCTTCGGATGTTGACGCCTGGGGCGCGTTCGGCGGCGGCTCAAGCTCGGGCCCGGACGGCTCAACAACCGGCGGTTCGCTCAGCACAAACGGGCGTTTGTGCAGCACCACCAAGTCCCAGAACCGAAAGGCCATCGCGACGGCAATGTCGAGTTCGCGCGTTTCGCGCGACGGCGTGAGCGTGCTGGTCGGCAAACACTGCGCGGCGATCGGACAGGCCGCCAGCATGTGCAGGATGCCCGCCGAGAACCCGCTGCCCGCATACGCCAAGCACACCGGCACGCCCATGGCTTGCAGATCGTTGATAGCGTAGGGGATTTTTTCGTCCACAGTACCGAGCGTTTCTTGGAACTTGCACTCAATGGCCAAGACGCCAGCGCTCTGCTCACGAAGGACAAGAATGTCAACGTGGCGATTCTTGCCGATGATGGTCTTGCCCATCGACACCTCGCGGTAGACGGTGAGCCCACGGGAACCGAAGTTCCTAAGCACGTAGGACGCCACCAAATCCGCGTACTCTTTGCCGCTCATTCCCATCGCAACTAACCGAGCGCGAGGCGCTGCTGCGCCGGAGCCAGAGCCGTAAACACCAAACCTTCGCGGCCGCCGGCCGCCACGAGGCGCTCACGGGCCAACGACAACGCGGCCTCGGCGACGTCATTGCCGGCGAAGCGCCGAGCGAGCCCGAGCGCCGCAACTCCGGTCGAGCCCGAACCCATGAAGGGATCGACGACCAGCTCCGCCTCGACCGTGCTTTGTCGGATTAACGTGGCGCTCAAGGCGCTCGGCTTCTCTGCCGGGTAACCCGCGCGAACCCGTGGCACCTCAAGCACGTCAGGCACGCCCAAGTCAGCGAGTCGCCGCTTCCCCTTCTCGAAGAAGAGTACGAACTCATAGCGAGCCCGGTAATGGTAACCCATGCCGATGGAGCGCTTGTCCCAAACGAGCGGCTTCCAGAACTTGAAGCCCGCTTGCTCGGCAATTGGCTTGGCAATGAACGCGGTCTCTGGATCGCACATCAAATAGAAGTGCGTGTCGCGCTTCAACACCCGATACACCTCCTCGAATAGCTCGGCGAAGCGCGCGTTGGGGAAGACGCTAAACCAGGGGTTGCTTGAGCCAGCGCTCAGCTTGAGCCGAGTGGTCGTGCCGATCGCGCGATGCTTCTCCAGCGATTCGTAAGCCGGATCAGTCACGAGTAGATCGACCGACTCTGCCGGCAATGAGCGGAGGTATTCGACCGCGTCCTGCTTTCGCAGCTCAAAGTTCGGCGGCGGACTCACTCGCCCTATCTATCACCGGGATCCCGCGAACTCCAGGGGCAGGACCAGGCGAAACGTCGAGGTCAGACAAGCAATGTCCGGGGTACCGTCGCCGAGCCGGCGCGTCGTCCGGCATCCCATTTCGCGGGGCATCCCGGGTCAGGTCTGATGGGTTTCACCCCTCCGTCGTTCCCCCGCGCTTCAACGACCTAGCAGGGCGGGCAGCGACTCGGCAGTAAGGATCCGCTCGCTCCAGAGCAGGAGCTGCTCTTCATCCGCCTGCTCGACACGCTCGCGCTCTACGCGCGGCACCTCGCCAAACTTCAACTCAAGCTGCCGGAGCAGCACGCGCCTTGCGCCTTCGGCTTTG
>JANNWK010000492.1:0-2972 GCA_031408355.1 Myxococcales bacterium | reverse complement strand
TCCCACATCGCGTTGTCGGTACGCACCGAAGGGTCATGGTCGCCGACCTGCTCGCCTACAAGGAACGCGACTCGGCTCACCGCAGAGAGGGCGCCGACGAGCTGGCAGCCGAAGCGCAGAAGCACGGGCTTGGCTATTGACCTATGGCGTTCCCGCTCGCCGAAGCCGCGGGCGTTCCCGACGCTGCGGGAGCTCCGGGAGCGGGTGAGGCGCCTTGTCCGACCTTGCCGCCCAGCAGGACGATTTGCCCCTGGCGCGCGAAGTCGATGGCCTCGCCGAGCACGCGGGCGGCCTCCTGCGGAGCATGGAAACCCATGCTGTTTTCAGCGGCGATGAAGTCGAGGCGCCACTGGGCGCGACGCTGCAAGCGCTGAGCCTGCTCTATCAACGCAGGCTCGGCCGGCTGAGCCTTGGCGGCAACGATCGCGTCGATCAGCTCCACGGCGGCGGCGCCGCCGCGTTGGAGTAGCTGGTAATTGCGTTCCTGGATCAGGTCGACGCGCGCTGCGAGTTCCTGCTCCGAGAAGCGATGGCAGGTTTGGCAAGCGCGATTGATGTTGAGCAGCGGGCTTCGCACCCAGTGGTCGCTCACCTTGCTGGCGCCTTCGCGCATGTACGGCATGTGGCAATCTGCGCAGCTCACGCCGCTTCGCGCATGAATGCCTTGACTCCACAGCTCGAACTCCGGGTGCTGGGCCTTGAGCACGGGGGCGCCCGTCTCCTTGTGCGTGTAGTCGGCAAAGGCCTCACCGTTCGGGAACTTCGTCTCGTCCCAGAAAGCCTCCATGTTGTCCGCGCTCAAGCCCTTGCCCCAGGGGAAAGTCAGGGGCATTTTGCTTGAGCAGTAGTATTCGACGTGGCATTGCCCGCACACGAACGAACGCAGCTCGTTGCGAGTCGCGTCGCGGTTTGGCTCGTACGGCTCTTTGCGGTTGCCTTCGCGCCATTGCTGGACGCTTGGCAGCGCCGGTACTGGCGCGTCCGAGGCAGCCAGGGCGGCGATACC
Organism: Myxococcales bacterium; assembly: GCA_031408355.1. Lineage (GTDB taxonomy): Bacteria > Myxococcota_A > Polyangia > Polyangiales > Polyangiaceae > PMG-095. The sequence continues at coordinate 1,966 of JANNWK010000492.1, read as the reverse complement.
GCGGAGGAACCCGGGACGCGTGATCCGCAGCGCCATGCTCTTTGGATCGTGGCAATCCACGCAGCTAACGGGGTGGGCGTGTCCGCTGTCGTGGAGCTGCTTGTTGGCTTCTTGGTAGCTGAGCTTGAAGGATTCTTCGAACCCCTTCATCGCGTCGCCGCCGCCGAGCTTGCGGTAGAGCGGCATGATCGAGGCGTGGCAATGCAGACACGAGCCGGACTGAGGCTTGCTGAGACGCTCCGTGTGCTCTTGATCGAACAGCATGAAGGCGTGACCTCGGCGGTCGCGGTAGTCGATCGCAAACGCGTAGCCGGCGAAGATGCGATTCAGCCACGGGTCGCGCTCTGCCTTCTCCTCGGGCATGGACTCGCTGCCTTGGTGCCCGCCGAAGCGCGTCTTAGTGGACAGGCTGGTGCGGCGATAGCCATCGTACTGGGCAGGCCAGTTCTTGCCCCATTTCGCAGGATCGGTGTCGTCTTCTCCAACGTCCACCACCCGCACGAACTGCGTGCGTTGCTCGACCTTGTGCTCGAGGATATTGGTCAAGAGCGCCGTGAGGCCAGCCGCGCCGGCCGCCACGACGGCGATGAGCGCGAGGTAACCTGCTCGGCTCCGCCAAAAACCATCCGTCTGCGCTTCAGTCGCCATGTGTCTCCTGGGTTGGGCAACAGTGTGCCCGCAAACACTGCCGCCTCATGGGGTGGACCTTTCGAGCTCGCTAAGCGGGCCGCCCAGCCCGGCCTTTTCACCATGCCCCGCGCCAGCGTGGCAGTGGATGCACGCGAGCTGGTGCCGTGGCTCATTGCTGGTGCCGACGAGATCGTGCACGAGCGCGCCGTGACAGCGGACGCAATTGCTCTGCAGAATCGCGAGCCCTTCGGCCTGCACGACGATGGGCTCCACGAAGTGTCCCGAAGTGAACTTCTGGCCGTGTCTCCAGCCGTTTTCGGCTTTGGCCAGGTACTTGGGAAAGAACTCATGGGGCAGGTGGCAGTCGACACACACGGCGGCCGTGTGATGGCTGCTGGCCTGCCACGCGTCGTACTCGCGCTGCATAATGTGGCAATTGGCGCACGCTTTGGGGTCCGTCTTCAGATACGAGAGCCCCTCTGCGTAGCGAAACGTGTAGCCACCGAGGCCTACGGTCAGCCCCACGGCGAGCGCGAGCACGAGCGGAAGTGCACCGCCTCGTTGGCGGCTTGCAGACGCTGAGGGAGTCACTCGCCCGATGATTCACGCTTGGTAGCAAAGGCGAGTGCCGCATGTCCAACTCCATGTGCGCTAACCAGAGACCGCTAGGCGAGCGCGCAAATTCTGCGCGAGCTGGGGCCTCAACGGGCTCCGCCCTGGGCCTCGTCACGGCGCGGGCAGCTGCGGAGGCACGGAGAGACCGTGATTTGGCAGCCACAGCCCCAGCTTGCTTCACCACTACGATGTAGTTATAATGTAGTTCGTGTCTGACTTGCGGTTTGAATGGGACGTCTCGAAGGCGAGCGTGAATCGTAAGAGGCACGGCGTCTCGTTCGAAGAGGCCCAGTCCGCATTTCTAGATGACAACGCTCTCCTGATCGATGACCCGGATCATTCCGTTCTGGAGTTGCGCTTTCTCCTACTGGGCGTCAGCTCTCGCCTCCGCACTCTGGTCGTGTGCCATTGCACTCGCCAGCGTGGCAACGTGATCCGCATCATCTCCGCCCGCAAGGCCAGCCGCTCTGAGCGGACCCTCTATTCGAAAGGACTATCCCGATGAAAAAACAGTATGACTTTTCGAAGGCCCGCAAGAACCCGTACGCCAAGCGCCTGAAGAAACAGGTAACGATTCGCCTCGACGAGCCAACGCTGGACTACTTCAAGGGCCTCGGCGAACGGGTAGGCATGCCCTACCAGACGCTGATCAACATGTACCTGCGCGATTGCGCGGAGACACGCAAGGAACTGCGCCTGCAATGGCGACCCACGGATGCGG
>JANNWK010000491.1:0-8390 GCA_031408355.1 Myxococcales bacterium | reverse complement strand
CTCGTCGACCAGACGCTGGGTGCCTTGCACGAATCTTCCGCAAACAGGGCCGTGTTCCCCACGCCCCCAATGTCGCGGCACCGGCCTGCAGCCCAAGTGCAGTTGCCCACGAAATCCTCACAGATGCCTCCCGAGGTCTCGCTGGCGCCCCCGCCGCTGCCCGCACCTCCTTCAGCGTCCGCGGTCCCACCTGCGCTCGTCTCGGCCGCGCCGCCAGCCGGCTCGCCGCCAGCGCCGTCCGAGGACGTTCCGCCGGCCGGCTCGCCCGCCGTGCCGTTGGAGGATGCACCGCCCGAGGACTTGCCAGCGGACGAGGAGCCGGCCGCACCGCTCGTCCCGCCTCCCGTCGGCTTGTCGTCACCACCGCAGCCGGCAATCAACAGAATCGCGAACAATCCACCGGTCGTACATCGAAGCATCGGGCCATCTCCTGTGTTGGGCGCCGGCGTGCCGTGACCCATCGCGGAACTCGCGACCCTCCTCCGTCATATCGACGCGCGCGGGCGTCAATCGGGCGCGAGCCATTCGTTTCAGGCGGACGCCTTCGCCGGAGGAAGGCGCTGCTAGTGGTGGTCACTCTCGTTGTGGGCGGTCGTCACGGCCGTGACCGGGCTGGAGCGCGCGTGGCGCCGAAACGATGTTCGTCATATTCAGGCGTTTCGGCAATTGGACTGGATTGGGCTGGAAGACCCACGAACTCCAGGTCCCCACAGCTACTTGGCGCGCTCTTTGCTCGGGGGGCCGGAGCATGGGCAACAGCTTCGTTCAATCAGCTGCTCCGTTCGTTCGCTCCCGGCGCCTCGTCCTGCGACAAGCGGCGCAACGTGCGAATCAAGCAGAGCGGCCACTTGTAGAACTGCGAGGGGGAGATGCACTACGACGTTTTGGTGCACGTCGGTTTCGCCGAACGTTGGATCCACCAAGACGGGAGCGCGAGCGCGGCCGCGGAGCTCGCGCAGATGCTCGGTGCCGCGCTTGGGGTGAGGGTCGATCCCGCGGTTCCGGTCCCTGGCTGAGCCGAGAGTCTCCAACGCCCCCACATCTCGACGTGAATCAACGTGGACCTGGAATATTACGTGCTCCACGAAGCCTCGCGCTTCGCGGCTTCTGGCTTGAGGCAGGCTAGCGTGCTCGCTCGAGGCTGCGCCAGCCAGGAACCGATAAGGATGCCGGCGAAGGTGATCAGGCCGACCAAGCGCCCCTCGCCGATTTGCGCGAGGGCGGTGCCGGGACAAGTGCCCGCTACGGCCCAGCCCATACCAAACAGGAGCGCCCCCAAAGGGAGTTGGCGTGTGAACGGCTTCTGCGCCAGGGTCACGGCCTCTCCTGCGAGGGAGTGGGCACGGGCCTTGCGGAACCAGGCGAAGCCGACCGCGCTCACCAGAACTGCGCCGCCAATCACACCCATGAGATGCAGGTCCGTGAGCCGAAACATTCCGAAGATGGCGTCGTAGTCCGTAGCGCCGACGCGGCTGAGAATGAAGCCGAAGAGAGCACCGAAGGCAACGTGTCGTGCTTGCATCACTGCTGTCCTTTCGAAATCATCCGCGGAGTATGAAGACCAGCGCATTGGTCGTGACGAAGCCGGACAGCATGAATAGCCCAGTCGCAAGCCAGCTCGACTTCGCGCCGAGCGCGGTCCCCACGATGCCGTGGCCCGAGGTGCAGCCGCCCGCCAGGCGAGCGCCGTAACCGACGAGAACGCCGGCCCCTAGCAGCAAGGGCAGCTTCACCAGTAAGCTCGAGCCAAAGAGCTGGTCAAAGGCTCCAGCCGCGAAGCTGGGGTGGCGTCCGGCTAGGAGCCCGGAGACAGCGCCACCGAGCACGATGCCGGCGAGGAACCGGATTCGCCACGAGCTTCTCAGCGCCGGGTTGCGCCCTGCTGCGCACAGCTCGCTGCAGCCGGTGGACACCCCGAGTTGCTTGTTGTCGAACCAAAGCATGAACAATACGAAGCCGCCGATCGCGACGCCGCCCACCCACCAGGGCCAGCGCTCGACGAACACCGACCGGAACGTTGCGCTGCCCGTGACGGATCCGGGTAGCTGCTGGCTCAGCACGAATACAGCCATGACGATGACGAACCAGCCGAAGAGCTGGCGTAGCGCCTGCTGCGGGATCTTGCCGGAGAGCCGGCTGCCCGCGATGCTGCCAACGACGGCGAGGGCCGCAATGAGGCCGGTGAGCTTCCAGTCGATGGGTACTTGACCGGCGTAGCCGGCGAAGCCTGCGAAAGACTTCATCGAGATGACGAGTAGGGAAGTCGCTACAGCCTTCTGCATCGGCAGACGACCGAGCAAGACCAGCGCTGGCACAATCAGAAATCCGCCGCCTGCGCCGACCAAGCCCGTCACCGCGCCGACCACGAGGCCGTGCAGAAGAACCTTGCCCACAGGCAGGTCACTCGTCGCTCCGCTGACCACCTCGGACGGGACATCTTCTCGACCCCGCAGCATGGCGATGGCGGTAACGAGCATCATGCCCGCGAACGCGACCAAGAGCAGCGTGCTCGGCAGGCCCACTGCCAGCTTCGCCCCCAAGAACGCGCCCAGCATGCCGGATCCGCCAAAGAAGAGCCCGGTGCGATACTCCACGAGGCCCTTGCGGGCGTAGGAACCGAGTGCGGCAAGGCTGGTCACGCCTACGACGAGCAGCGAAGTTGCGATGGCGGATTTAGTCTGCAGCCCTAACCCGTACATCAGGATCGGGACTGCCAGGATCGAGCCGCCCCCACCCAAGAGGCCTAGCGCGACGCCTATCAGTGTGGAAAGGGCGAGAGTGATCGGCATGGAGTCTCCCCAAGCTCAAGCAATGGCGGCGCGTCCGCACAAGAGGTTCGCCGGCACCGCTTCGTGAATCTTTTTCGGTGCCGGTAGGTTGAGGTTGAGCATGATCTGTCTGAACTCCTCCCGAGACTTGCCGCTGAGGCGAGGGTTGTGGAGCCGCTCCTCGCGGATCGTGCTCTGGGTATGTCCTCGGTAGTCGTGTGCTGGCCAGACCAGCGTCTCGTCAGGCAGCTGGAATAAGACGCGCGTGATAGCGTCGTACAGCTGTCCCGCGTCGCCTCCCTGGAAATCGGTACGACCGGTGCCGCGGACGAGCAGTGCATCGCCCGTAAACACGTTGCCATCCGCTAGAAAACTCATACTGTCCGGGGTGTGCCCGGGAGTTGCGAGCGCTTGGATTGCGTGCCGGCCCAGCATCAGCACGTCGCCGTGCCTTACCCTGACAGTCGCGCAGGCGGCTCCGCCAGGGGATGCGACCGTGGCGGCTCCGGTCTTGTCCGCCATGGCGCCAGCGCTCGTCACGTGGTCGGCGTGAACGTGTGTTTCAAGCACATAGCGCAGCTTGAGGCCGAGCTCGTCGAGGAGCTTGGAGTCACGCATCAGCTGCTCGCGCACGGGATCAACGAGCGCCGCCTCGCCGCTCGCAGTGTCGGCCAACAGGTAGGTGTAGGACCAGGTCTCGGCGTCGAAGAGCTGCCGAATCAGCATGGGATTTGCCTCACTTTTGGGTTAGAGCCCGCGCACGAGAAAAGGGTTCGGGCTTGGCGAGCGACCCCGGCGGCCGCTTCAGTCGCGCCAGTTGGACATGGCGCCCATGTCGTGGACGCGACAAAAACCGGCCGCCTTCAGAAGTTTAGTTGCCGCCCCACTCCGGGCTCCGCTGCGGCAGTAGACCACCAACTGGCGTTCGGGGTGTTCGAGCTCGGTCAGCCGGTTTGCCAGCTCTTGAACCGGGATGTTGAGCGCGCTCCGCAGGTGGCCGGTGGCGAACTCCTCGCGAGTTCGGACGTCTAGCAGCAGCGCGCCCGCGTCGACGTGGCCACTGGCCTCCTGATCACCTGCTTTGGGTCGGCACAGCATGCATCGCAGCATTTGAACCTCCTGATTCCAGTTGGAGCCAAGGGCCGAGAGAAGGGTTCGGGATGGTCGAGAGCGGCGCGCTGTTCGCGGCTATCGGCGCAATTCTGCGAGAGCCTCGGTCATCTGTGCCTTCAGTGCGTCCTTGATTTCGGGCGCCAGACCAGGCAGCGGAGCTGCCTCACACAGGGCCAGCACCTTGCGCAGAGAGTCACAGCGCGAAGCGCAGTGTGCACAGCCGGCCACGTGACCCTCCATCTCACGGCATACGTCCGAGCCTATTTCATGTTCCAGGTGTCGTGACAAAAGCTCCACAACGTCCGGGCAGGCTTCGCCGGCTGACCGAGGCTCGAACTCGCTGCGGAGTAGAGGAGCGAGACGTAGGCGAACGAGCGCGCGGGCGCGGTGGAGGCGACTCTTGACCGCGTCAACGCTCGCCCCGACGACTTGAGCCACTTCAACAGCGCTGAGCCCCTCCACGTCTCGCAGGAGCAGCACTTCTCGGTAGATCGGTTCAAGCTCGAGAATGGCTTCTTCAAGCACGGCCGCCACCTCGCGCGAGGCAGCCTCACCTTCTGGGTTACGTAAATCTACCAGTTCGGGAGTCAGCTCAGCCTTGAGCTCGTGGAGCGGCTCCAGATTGGCTGGCTCGCCCACGTTCCTCCGGCGACGCTTGACGCAAAAGCTGCGCGCAATCGTGTAGAGCCAGGTGCTCAGCGAGCTTTGCCCTCGGAAGTCACGCACCGACCTGGCGGCCGTGAGCAGTGTGTCCTGCAGCACTTCGCGGGCGTCATCATCGTGACGGCACATCTTCATGCCAAAGCGAAGAATTCGTGGGGAATAGCGCTCAATCAGCCCGGTGAGCGCTTCGGAGTCACCCTGTTGGGCGGCTGCAAGAAGTGCAGCGTCTGGCGTTGCCTCTGAGGACTTCGACGACATCGACGCCGGCGAGCGTAGCAGAGCCCTTCCAATAGTCTCGAGTCGCGAGAGAGGTTGCATTCGGTTCAGGTTGCCAACGCGCACACCCGAGCACTTCGGGGCGAGATGGCACGAGTGCGGCAGGTTGTCGCTCCTAACGCACCTACTCCGGTGGCGGCGACCGCATCGTGAAGCGGTATTTGGAGTGCCATATTCCCGCCAGTTCGGCACAAATCGTGCCAAGCGGAAAGCTAGAGGAGCACGATGAACCGTTTAATGCCGAAGAGTTGGTTTCCGTACGCCGTCGGCGTGGGCATCGGTGTGCTGGTCAACGCAGCGTCTCCGTGCTGGTCGCGGACGACTGGTTGACGAAGTACGACGAACGCTGAAGGTGGGCGTTTCTGCACCAGGCTGTAGCCAAGGTCGACGCGACCAAGCGACGGGCCGCCTCACCGATCAGTGACCCGTCTGTAGCCGGACGCGGCCTTGCTGCAACGAGGCACTAGCGCAGCGAGTGGACGATGGTTTCCTGGCGATGCAGCGCAATCGGATCCGAGCCGAGCAAGAGGACTTTGCCGCCGGCGTGATGCTCCGCGAGCCCCTGCGCTTCGGCGGCCTTCTGTAGCGCTAGCCTCATGACGATCGGAATCCGCAGCCTCCCCTCCGCTACGTCGCTGGCGAGGGTCGCTAGCCGCTTTGCATCCGCATGCGTGAGCATGCCGCGGACAGTGAGCCCGCGCTCTTGTGCGCCGATCGGTTCACCCACGATGCTGCCGATAGTGCCGCCCGGTATCACGCGGGCGATAAGCTTTGCAATCGTCGCACCCCCAACCGTGTCCGCTACCGCATCGAGCAACGGCAGCTGAGCCAGCTCACTCTCGTTGTCTAGTGCAAAGACGCCATCAGCACCTACCTCCAGGGCTTGGGATTTTTGCGCAGCTCGCACCCCTGCGAGCACCCGTGCGCCAAGAGCCTTGGCTACGAACACAGCGGCACGCCCAACGCTACCCAAGGCGCCCGTCACCAGCACCACGTCAGCTGATTTGGGACGAGTCGCCTCTTCGATAAGCTGGGCGCCTGTCAGCAACGCCAGCGGCAACGCCGCCGCATCGACAAGGTCGATCGCTGGGGGGACCTCAGCCCAAGCCTCCAAATCTGCCACGACGAAGTCTGCATAGGCGCCCCACACGAGACCCATCACGCGCATCCCGACTTCAATTCGTCGAACTTCGGATCCAACTTCCACGACGATGCCTGAAGCATCTCTGCCCAAGATGGCTGGGAATGTGATGGGCAGCAAGGCCTGCAGCGCTCCGCTCCGCAGCTTCCAGTCGACCGGGTTGATACTCGCTCCGGCCATCCGCACCTTGACGTCATTCGGCCCGACAACGGGCTCAGGCATTTCCCGATACTGCAGGTTCTCGACACCGCCGTAGGCGGTCAACACCATGGCTTTCATCGTGAAGCCTCGAGCGCCAACAATTGGTTCGAGTCCGCTTGCAGGCTGCCCCTACTCGCAACCTCGGCATCAGAGGGCAACGGGAGCGCTTCGTTCGGGGTCAAGTAGGCGTAGCGTGCGAGATCTTGCATATCGTTTGCGACTGCACGAAGCATACCGACCCTCAAGGCACCATGCGTCACATCCGCAGGGAGTTGGCGCCTTTGCCGGCACTCCGCGATCTCGCGCGAGAATCATCACGCTGATGCTGACCTGGGCTTCGACGGTGCCGCTCAGCGAGCTGGCCATGCAGGCCGCGCGTTCTTCGCTGCATGTGTGCAAGGGAGGGAGTCGGGCCAATTCGCGCACAGGTGTGGCGTTCTGGTGCTGGCTGTCGTGTTGCTTCGCTCAGGCCTCGACGTTGGATCAGGCGACTTGCGGGGTACGCTTCTTGCTGCTGAAGTCCGACATGGACGGTCAACTCACGCCGGAGTTCGAGGGTTTTCGTGCTGTGGCCGAAGCACGCCGGTCGGCGCGCTCATTCTTACCCGAGCCGATTCCCGAGTCCGTGCTCGCCGCGTGCTTCGATGTCGCGATCCGCGCGCCGAGTTCGCACAACTTGGAGATCTGGCGGTTCCTCGACGTGCGAACGCCCGAGACTCGCGCAGCGCTCAATCACCTGTGCCTCGATCAGCCGCAGGCCCGGCAGGCCGCGAATCTCATCGTCGCCGTCGCGCGCCCGGATCTCTGGCGGCTCGGCGCTCAGCGCATGCTCACGCGACTTCAGGCCGACGCTCGTGAGGGCACTGCGGATGCCGATTACCGAGCGTGGCTTCCTCGACTGAAGAAGAAGTACGAACTCATGGTACCGCTGCTTTTCGCCGACGGGCCGCTGCACGTGCTTGCTCCGGCGAAAGCCGCACTGCTCTGGGCGATTGGCCAGGTCCGCCCGATGATGCGCGGCCCAGTTGGCAGATCCGAACAGCAGATGTGGGCGATTAAAACCACCGCCCTCGCCTGCGAGAACTTCATGCTCGCGCTGGCGGCCGCAGGGTACGACAGCTGTCCGCTCGAGGGCTTCGACGAACCGAAGGTCAAACGCCTCTTCGCCCTGACTGACGAAGCGCGCGTGGTGATGGTCATTGCAGCGGGCCGCCGCGGCCCCCACGCGCTCATTCCCCAGATTCGCCACGAGCGCGCCTTCTACGTCGAGCGCGTATGAGGCCGCACCGACCACGGCCACGGCAACGCATGGGCGGCAACACCGCCGACTACCTAAACGCTATCGGTCGCGACAACAGCCCAGAAGTCCTCACGCCGGAGTAACGACGCAACGTCCTCATCGTGGAGCGGGTCACCGTCGCCATGAAGCCGAACCCACGCTGGCGGAGCGTCGCCTCATGCCCGGCTGCGCTGACCTCGAGCTACTTACTGAGAATCGCTTCAGGCACTTTGGCGGCGATGACCTGCTCGACCATGATGGCGTGAGCCGCGTCGTTCATGTGGGTGCCGTCGCCGGAGTCGTACATGGCCTTGATCTTGCCGTCGGGCTCGGCAAATGCGGTCCAGTAGTCGAGGGTGCGGTCGCCGTATTGGGCCTTGATGGCATCGCGCACAGACATTTGCAGCGTGCGCTGAGCCATGCCGGCGAAGTTGCGCGGCTGCGTGGTGGTCACCCAGCACAAGACACCGCTGGCCGCCGCCAGCTCGGTGACGCGGGCGAAGTTGCCCATCTGGTCCTCTTGCGTGTAGCCCGACGCGGTGTCGTTGCCGGGCAAATTGATGATGATGGCACCCGGTGCGCTAGCGAGCGCCTTGGTGATGTTGTGCTCGGGCACGGGCGCTGGGCGACCTTGCGCAGGCGTGTAGCCGCTGGGCTGCACCTGGTAGGTGGTGTAGCCTCCGACCGCGAGATTGATCAGCTCGAAATTGACGAACTCTTGCTTGAGGTAGGCGCGGTAACGCTCGACCCAAGCGTTCTTCGGATTGGTCGGACCCGTGCCGGCAGCCGTGGACGAACCGAGCACGACGATGACACCGTGAGCGTTGTGATCGACGTCGACTGTGCCGCCGCTCCCACTCGAGCCGCCGGCGCCCGCGCCGCCGCCCCCAACGCCACCGGCGCCGCTCGCAACCCCAGCGCTGCCCGCGCTCGAGGCACCCGCGCTCGA
>JANNWK010000490.1:0-3927 GCA_031408355.1 Myxococcales bacterium | reverse complement strand
GTAGGAGGGGCTTGGCCTTGGCAAAACTCGTGCGGAACTGTTCGCGTTCCTTGATGCCGTCGTGGCCGACCTGACCGATGATGTTGCCGATGACGTTGACGGCGCTCTTGCTTGCGTAAGGACTGTTTTTCAGGATTTCGGCGAACGACGCGACCGCGTAGGCCCACTGAAAGTCGGCATCGAGGGTCGCCCAGCTGTCCGCCACGCCGTCGGCCGCCAAGGTTTGATTGACCTCGAGGGCGGCGTCGCTGCTCTTGGCGTCGGGAGCCTTGTAGCGGACCTTCACCAGCGCATAGTCCTCGGCTCCGACCTCGGTGGGACCCGAATAGAGCGCGCCGTCCTGTGGCGCGGGGCCAGCGCTAGACAGCGGAATGCTGCTGCCTGCCAGCACCAGCTGGTACAGCGCCGTCACGCGGTGACCCGCTCCCACCTCGCCGGCGTCGACGACGTCGTTGCGGAAGTCGTTGTCGGCAATGTCCCGGTCTTCGTAGCCCAGCAGCCGGTAGGCGTACACTTTGGCGGGGTTGAACTCGACCTGGATCTTCATGTCTTTGGCGATGTAGTCGAGGCTCGAGAGCAAACGCTGCTTCACGTAGCTGTCGGCCGAGGCCTCGCTGTAGATGACCGAGTAGGTACCGTTGCCGGCGTTGCTGACCCTTTCCATCATCGCGTCGTTGGGTAGAGCCCCGTAGCCCAGGGCCGTGAGAGTGACGCCGCTTTCGCGCTCTTTGGTGATCAGCCCCACCAAGTCTTCGTTGGCGGTCAGCCCGAGGTTGAAGTCGCCGTCGGTGCACAACAGCACGTGATTGATGCCGCCTTCGATGTAACCAGCGCGCGCTTGGGCATACGCCAGCTTGATGCCAGAACCGCCGTTGGTGCCCCCGTTCGTGGTCAGACTGGCGATGACGGCCTCGATTTCAGCCGCGTCTGCGACGGGGGTGGGCGCGAGCATGACCTCCGTCGAGCCGGCGTAGGTCACGATCGAAATTTCGTCGGTCGGGTCGAGCACGGCGAGCGCTTCGGTCAGCGTGTACTGCACGAGCGGCAGCTTCTCGGCGGCCGCCATGCTGCCGGACGTATCGACCAAGAACACCAAATTGGCGGGACGCTTTTCGACGGCGGGCAGGCGCCCTTGAATGCCGACTCTGAGTAACAACGTGCTCGGATTGAGCGCGGGTGCTGCGGCCAGAGAAATACGGAAAGGCTCGGTGGCGGCGGCCGGCGGCGCGTAGTCGTAGTGAAAGTAATTGACGAACTCTTCCAAGCGCACGGTGGCCGCGGGTGGCAAGGATCCGCTCGACACGCTGTTGGTGAAGATGTCGTAACTTGCGGTGTCCACGTCGGCCGCGAAAGTTGACAGCGGATCGTGCTCGGTAATCACGAATGGATTGGTCGGTAGAATCGGGCTCGGCTCCACAGCGCTGCCCGCCCCACCCGCGCTGGCTTCGGCTCCGTCGTCCCCGGAACCAAGCAACGGCACACCAGTACTGCCTGAGCCAGCGGCCGCTCCAAACTGAATGCCGCCCGGCCCACTCGCAGTCGTACCGCTACCGCCCGAGGCGCTCCCGTTGTTGCCCCCGGACTTGCCGGTGCCCTCGCCAGCAGGCAACGCCGTGTTGTCCTCCGAACCCGAGCCGACCCCAGAAGTGCTGCAGCCCAGCGCGGTTCCCAAGAATGCCGACCCCATCAGCAGCCAAATGAAATGCTTCATGCGTTTTCCTCTCCAATCCCAATCCCACGGCCAACGTGAAGTCCACCCAGCAAGTCGCGTGCCCAGCTCAAGCCCCGACTTCGTGCCAATGAGCCCGCACACCTAGGCGGGCTGCGCTCCCCCAAGGCTCGCTCGACTCTGACAAAGGGGTCACGGCACGCTGTGCCAATTTGTGTCAGGGCTCTAACCTCCCTCATGCTGCTGCTCGATGATTCTTCGCCGGACGCCTTGGCGGTGGACAGCAAGCTGTCGCCGAGCGCATTTCGGGTGGCCGAATGCCTGAGCCGCGAATGGCCACGCTTGGCCGGTCGCGTTCGACTGCTCGAGACCAAGCTCGAAAACGTGTCGGCTGAACACGGAGACGTGGTGGTTTCGTGCCATGCCTGCGGCACGTTGACCGATGACGTGATCGATAAAGCGCTGCAGACGCGCGCCAAGGTCGTGGTCTTGCTGTGCTGTCAGTCCACCGGCAAATGCGATTTGGGGGACCTGGCGGGATGGCTCGATTCAGCTCTCGCCATCGACGTGACGCGCGCCAACCGCCTGCGCAGCGCCGGCTACCACGTGCACACCCAAACTATCCCGGCCGCTATCACCGCGAAGAACCGCCTGCTCTTGGCTGAGCCCCTTGCCTGACGACACGGGAGCGTCGGCAATTTCGTGTTGCGCGAGTGCTTGGGTGGCGTCGCAGATGCTGTGGACGACCAAGTTGGCTCCGGCTTCTCGGAGGCGGGCGGCGGCCTCTTGCGAGCGTTTGTCGGTGACCTCTGGGATGAGGGCGACGATGAAAGTGTTCGGGAGCTCGGCTCGCAGGCGACGACAGAGGAAACGGGCGTTGACGTTGCCGTCGGGCGGGAGGTCGGAGATGCAGACGACCAGGGGCTGCCGCTTGGCAACTTGTGTCAATGCGTCCGCTCGGTTCGGCGATTCGACGATGTCGAACGCGCGGCCTTCCCCCGCCAGAGCGACGCGGAGCATTTGCAGGATGGGGGCGTCGAAGAGTGGCACGGAGGCGATACCCAAGACGGCTGGCCGCGCCGGCTGCACCGGCGCCCGGGCGGGCGACGTGAGGCGCCGAGCGATCGTGTCGATGTCCTTGGCGACGCGCGCGGCCGTTTCGTCGCTGATGGTGTGTGAGTCGAGGTCGCTGGCAAGCAAGGCCAGGGCGGGCACCAAGAGCTCATCGGACGTTTGGGCTCCGCTGGTTTCGGAGGCGCGGCGCTTGGCGAAAATGAGGGCATCCTTGGGGGTGCCGCTCAGCAGGCGCTGATAGAAGTCGAGCTCGGCATTGAGGCCCGGCTCATCGCCAAACGCGACCGCGAGGTACGCCAGACGTGGAAAGTGACGCCCGACCACGGCGGCACAGACCGTGATGGGGGTGGCCAGGACGAGACCCAAGGGGCCCCACATCCAGGTCCAGAACAGGGCCGCGACGAGCAAAGCCAGCGCCGAAACTCCGGTGCGCTTGCCAAGCACTAGCGGCTCCAGAAAATTACTGAGCGTGACCTCGGTGACGAAGAAGAAGCCAAACGTGAGCGCTGCCTCGCGCCAGCCTGGAAAGACGATGAACGCCACCAGGGTCGGGAATGCACCCGCGATCCAGCCGCCGACGAGCGGTACGAAGCGGAGGATGCCGGCCAGCACGCCCCAGAGCAGAGCGTAGGGGACGCCTATCAAGTAGAGGCCTAACGCAACCAGCCCAGCGAAGCTCGCGTTGATGTACACCTGGGTCAGCAGCAGGTGGCCGACGCGAGTCATGGCCTCGGCCAGCGTTTGCGTGGTCACCGTCACGTTCTTGGGACCCATCAACTGAATGAGCCGGCCTCGCAAATCCTCACGGCGGGCGACGATGAACACCGTCATCACCAACACGAAGAGCGCTACCGCTAGCGGTGCCAGGACGGGCGCCGCCGCGTCTTGCAGTCGCCCGAAAGCGGAGCCGGCACCCGAAACGACGCGCACCGGCGTGGAAAGCTCAGCTGCTGTTTCAGGGTCTATTCTGCGGGAAAGCTCGGCGAAAGCGTCGCTCAAGTCATTGATCACCGGCACACGCCCGCCCCGAAGCCCAGCGAGCTTTTCGCTCATCTGTGCCGAATAGGTCTTGAGCTGCGCCGCGAGATCCAGGACTTGGGACACCAAGACAGCGCCGACCACGCCCACCGCGGAGAGCGCTGCACTGAACACGAGGGTGGTCGCGAGCGCGCGCGGTGCGCCCC
>JANNWK010000489.1:0-1713 GCA_031408355.1 Myxococcales bacterium | reverse complement strand
GGGGATTGGGTTTGGGGCTGGACCTGCTGAAGGATTGGTCCATGATGAGGACGCTGTCTTTGCCGTGGAGTTCGAAGGTGCGGCTGGGATTCTGGGGGCGAAGTTTGGGCTGAGCGGTGGTGTCGAGCGTGACGCTGACTTGGCGGGCGTCGCGGTCCAGCGGCAAGAGCAGGTGGGCGGTGCCGTCGTTGGCGGCGGCCGCAAGCGCGCCGTTCACATGGACGGGAAGATTGGGGGCGTTCTCTGTGCGTACGACGAGGACCACGTCGCGGAGCTTGCGGATGCAGGTGGCTTCGACAATGAGAGGTTGCGTGCCCCCTTCACCGACGCGCCGCGTGCGGGTGAGGCGCAGCGGCGACAACTCGCCACTCGATGCGTAGCCGCTCGGGCAGGTGACGGTTACCGGCAGCGTCTGACCTTCGGCGCCGCGCAGGCGGACGTTGACGACACCGGAGCTGCTCGTTTTGCCAAGGTGGGACTTGCCGGTCGCGAAGGCTACATCGGCCAGGGGCGCGGAGTCGTCGCTGGTTGCGCGAAGCGAGATCTCGAAGCGGTCGTCGGTGGTCTTGGAGTGGCAACCGAAGGTTGAGAAAAGAAGGAGAACGCAGGCAGTGAGGCGTCGGTTCATTGGACGATCTCCGGGCAGGACGGCGCGGCGCCTGCGCCGCTGCATGCGCCGGCAGTTCGGCGGTCGAGGAGGCGAATCATCGCCTGATACGCGGGATTTTCTGGGTGCTCGCTGCCGAGCGCCGTGTAAGCGGCACGCGCTTCAACGTAGCGTCCAGCCACTAGATGCGCTGCCGCCGTCGTGGCAAGTGCGGTGCCTGGAGCGCCGCCGGGCTGTTCTGCGCTCGCGGGTGACGGCGGGGTTGGCGCGATGGCAGCCGATGCGGGGGGCGTATCGGCTGCCGGCGTTTCTCGGGTCGGGGAAGGCGCGTCGCCAGTCGGCGTGGGGTTCGGCTTTGCAGCGTCTCTGGCCTGCGTCTGCGAACTCGCGGTCGTCTCCAGGCTCCGACCAGCAACGTGGGAGACGCCGACCATCAGCAGCGCTAGCGTGACGGCAACACCGAGCGCAATTGAGCCTACGGCCGCGGGCTGTGCCTTCGCGCGCTCGCCGAGCCGAGACACCGCCCGTGCGAGCCCGCTTGGTGGTGGTGGTGGTGGCGGCGGCGGGCGGACGCTCCGCGCTAGAGGGGGCGTGCTCTTCTCGTCGGGTTGAGGCACCGGTATGGGAGCCAGATCGGCTTTCAACCCATCCAGGTCGAATGCAGTCGTATTCTGCCAACCAAGGCCTGCCGGGCTCGAAGGGATTTCAGGCGGCGGCGGGGCCAGCAGTGGCTCAGCAGCTGCCACGGCCACGATAGGAACTGGTCGGAGACGGAGTGCCTCCACCACCGGGGTGGGCTCGACCGCAGGCACCCGAAACGTCTCGGGGGCGACGCGCTCCAAGCGTAACGTGTGCTGAGCCGGGGCCGGAATCGCCGCGGCAAGAACCTGAACCCGTTTCATCGCTTGCGTTGCTTGGAGTTCAGGCACGAGCCGTTCGATGCGCTGGGTACTCGAGAAGTCGGTCCTGAACTCCAACGGTATCTCGCGCGTCTTGATGCAGGCTTGAAGATTTTCGACTCTGGGAACGGCTTCCAGAGCGAGCTTAGTGGTCTGCGTGTCGGTCGGAAGTGCGGCGAGGTACGAGATGCCGCTCTCGCGGGCCGG
>JANNWK010000488.1:0-5700 GCA_031408355.1 Myxococcales bacterium | reverse complement strand
CCGTGCCTCCGCCGCGCTCCCCCTTCGCTAGCCTCTTTGCCGACCTGGCGCGAGCGCTCGGCGAGCTGGGGGTAGATTGGTACCTGTTTGGCGCGCAAGGGTTCACCCGGTGCAGCACCAGCAGGTGCGAGAGGTGCTGGGTATGCTCGAGCAAGCTTTGAGTCAGAGCGACCTGCTGCCCGCATTCGAGCGCCTGCTCCGTGAAGCGTTGGCGTGCTAGTGTCGCGTGGAGCGCCGCAAGAGTCACAATCTTGAGGCCCTGGAGCATCTTGCCGGTACAGGGACTTGGGCGTTTTCTGCTGGCCCGCCCCGCCTTGACCGCCCTAAGATCGCCTCGTAAACTCTCGGCTTGGTCCGCATACCCAGTGCTTCAAGGCCGCGTGTCCTGCCCTTTTACGGGGCGTCGCTGTGACGACCGAGGAGCTAGCGGCCCCGCGCGTCTTCACGATCTCCGAGGTCAACGCGCTCATTCCCGCGCTCTCCACGCTGGTGGGGGACCAATTGCGGGAGCAGAGCGAGATCGAGCAAAGGCTGGGGGAGCTGGTGCGGCTCACGGGCAAGCCGCCCCGCTCGCTGGATGCGTCGGAGTCCGATTCGGCTGAGGTGGACAAGTTGAAGGGCGAGCTTCGCGGACGTATTTCTCGCTATGAAACGGGCTGGAAGTGCATTCAGAAGTGGGGCGGCGTCATCAAGGACCCACAAGCTGGCTTGGTGGATTTCTACGGCCGCGTGGAGGGCAAGCTGGTTTGGCTATGCTGGCGCTACGGGGAGGATTCGCTCGGCTATTATCACGAGCTGACCTCTGGTTTTTCGGGGCGCCGTGCGCTCAGTGCCGACGTGCGCCGCAAGCTCGTGAACTGAGGTGACCTTGGATCGACCACGCGCCGAACGCGCCGTGCGCGAATTCCTGATCGCGTTCGGTCAGGATCCGGACCAGCACGCTGAGCTGCGGGATACGCCTGCGCGCGTCGTGGACGCCCACGCTACAGAGCTGCTGGCTGGCTACGACGTCGACGTGCCGGAGCTGCTCGGGCATGGAGAGGCGATGGAGGCCGGCCAGGTGAGCGGCCTCATCTGTCTGCGTGGCATTAGCGTAAGTACGATTTGCCCCCACCATTTGCTGCTTTCGCATGGCACAGCAACGCTCGCGTACCGGCCTGGTGCCAGGCTATTCGGGCTTGGCACGCTGGCGGCCCTGGTGGGCGCTTATTCGCGACGGCTCAATTTGCAAGAGACGATCGGTGAGAGCGTGGTGCAGGCGCTCATGGAGCACGGCGGGGTGGGCGCGGCGTACTGCGAGCTGCGGCTCGTGCACGGTTGTCTGGTGGCCCGGGGAGCCAAACAAGCGAGCTCCGAGCTTGTTACGAGCGCGCGGCGTGGTGAGTTCGACGCGCTTGAGCTTTCGCGCGTGCTCGCGTCAGTCACGGAGCCTACGCTGTGAGCGGCCTCGCGCTGGTCACGGGCGCCAGCCGCGGTGTGGGTCGCGCGGTTGCCATGGCGCTGGCCCGGCGAGGCTTCGAGCTGGCCCTGCTCGGCAGAGGCTCGGCCCAGTTGTCGGAAGCACGGCAGCAGGCGGAAGCCGTGTCGGCCCGAAGGGTCCTGGAATTTGAGGCCGATTTTGCGGATGCGGGCTCGCTTGAGGCAGCCGCAGCGCGCGTGCTGAGCGAGTCAGGTGTGCCGGACGTCGTGGTGCACAGCGCGGGGGTGGTCGTGCGGGCCAGCGTGGAGCAGACCTCGCTTTCGGCGTGGGACGAACAACTCGGGACCAACCTGCGGGCGCCCTTCGTGCTCACCCGAGCCTTGCTGCCCAGCATGCGCGCGGCTCGCTCTGGCCGCTTCGTGTTTGTCGGTAGCATCAGCGGTAGCCTGGGCTGTCCGGGCGCGGCCGCCTACGCCGCCTCGAAGTGGGGCCTCACCGGTTTCATGAAGAGCCTGGCCGAGGAGCTGACGAACTCGGGCGTGATGGCTTGCGCCGTGCTGCCCGGATCGATCAATACGGACATGCTCACGGGCAGCGGTTTTGAGCCGCGGATGTCGGCTGAAGAAGTGGCCAAGACCATCGAGTTCCTGGCCGTCGATGCGTCGGTGGCCCACAACGGCTCGGTCGTGGAAATGTTCGGGGTGTGAGCCGAGGCCTCGCGAGCAGGGCGGGCGCATCATCCGACGCTAGAGCGGGATATTCCCGTGCTTCTTCGGCGGATTCTGTTGGCGCTTGCTCTGTAGCAAGGACAGGTACGCGGCCAGGCGTGGCCGCAGCATGCGCGGCGCTATCACCTCGTCGATGAAGCCAAGGCTGGCGGCTTCATAGGGGTTCATGAAGCGTGCCTTGTAGTCGGCGATCAGGGTCGCGCGCGTCTGCTCAGGGTCCGCGGCCTGCTCGATGGCGGCTCGATGGATAATGTTAACGGCGCCTTCAGGCCCCATCACGGCAACCTCGGCGGTGGGGAAGGCAAGGTTGACGTCGGCGCGAATATGTTTGCTGCTCATCACGTCGTAGGCGCCGCCGTAGGCCTTGCGCGTGATGACGGTGAGCTTGGGCACGGTAGCCTCACAATAGGCGTAGAGCAGCTTGGCGCCGTGGCGGATGATGCCGCCCAGCTCTTGGCCGACTCCAGGCAGAAATCCCGGCACGTCGACAAACGTGATGAGCGGCAGATTGAAACAGTCACAAAAGCGTACGAAGCGTGCGGCCTTGATGCTGGCGTCGATGTCGAGAACGCCCGCCAACACCGATGGTTGGTTGGCGACTACGCCGACGGGACGGCCGTCGATGCGGGCGAAGCCCGTCAGGATGTTCTCGGCGAAGCGAGCCGCCAGCTCAAAGAAGTAGCCGTCGTCTGTGACCTGCCGAATCACGTCGCGCATGTCGTAGGGCTTGTTGCTCTCGGCCGGGACTAGCGTGTCGAGGCTTGGGGCCTCGCGCGAAGCCGGATCTTGGCTCGGCTGCCGGGGCGCGTCCTCGCTGTTGTTCGAGGGGAGGAACGAGAGCAACTCACGCAATAGATCCAAACACTGCCTGTCATCGGGCGCGGTCAGCTGGCACACGCCGCTCTTAGCTGAGTGGGTCGCGGCGCCGCCTAGCTCTTCCTTGGTGACTTGCTCGTGCGTGACGGCCTTCACCACGTCCGGGCCGGTGATGAACATGTAGCTCGTGTCTTCCACCATCAGCACGAAATCAGTGATGGCGGGCGAGTACACGGCTCCGCCCGCGCAGGGCCCCATGATGCAGCTGAGCTGCGGGATGACGCCGCTGGCCAGGGTGTTGCGCAGGAAGATATCCGCGTATCCGCCGAGAGACTCGACCCCTTCCTGGATGCGGGCGCCGCCGGAGTCGTTCAGACCGATGAGTGGCACGCCGATCTTGAGCGCCAAATCCATGAGCTTGACGATCTTCCTGGCGTGGGCCGCTCCGAGCGCCCCGCCGAAGATCGTGAAGTCCTGAGCGAACACGCACACGGTGCGTCCGTCGATCCGACCATGGCCCGTGATGACTCCGTCACCCAAGGCCTTCTGGTCGCCGAGCCCCGCAGACTGATGAGTCACGAAGCGATCCGTCTCGAGGAAGCTAGCCGGGTCGAGCAGCACGTCGATGCGCTCGCGCGCCGTCAGCTTGCCGGCTCGGTGTTGCTTGTCCACGCGCGCCTGGCCGCCGCCGCCGAAAGCGGCCTGGTTCTTGGCCTCGAGTTCGGCGAGCAGCTCCGCGTGCCTGTCCGACATGGCGCCGACTAGAGCACTGCTTTTAGCAAGATCGCCAGCACAACCAGGCCCAGCGCGCCGAGCGCGAGGCTCACCCCGAGTTTTGCCCGGTCCCTGTCGTGGGCGTCCAGGGCGCGGACGTGGGTCTCCAGGCGAACCGCCAGCTTCTCGACGCGCTGGTCCTGGCTGGTCAAGGCCGCCAGCACGTCGTCCGGAACCGGCACGGCGCCGCGGCTGGCCAAGACGGCGCGCGCCACCTCTGCGAGCGCCTCGCGTTTCTGTTGCTCGGCTTCAGAGACGCCCGCCACGCGCACCGACAGCTGCTTCTCCAGAGAACCACCGACGCCGGCCTTCTCGCGCTCGACCTTCTTCATGTCGCCTTGGACGCGGCGCACCTCGCCTTCGGCCTTCTGGAGCTCTTGGTTGGCGGCGTCGAGCGCGCTTTTCGTGCGCACAACGTCGGGCTCAAGCGCCGCGGCCTTGGCTTGGAGCTCTGCGAGCTTTTCGGCTTGCGCCTGGGGCATCTCGCCGCCAGCGGGACCGACGGCTTGGCGGGCCACGTCCATGACCCCACGGATCTCGATCTGGGTGCGCTTGTGCTTGGCTTCGGCGCGCCGAAACTCGCTCTCGGCCGCGTCCACGAGCGCGCGCTCGCTGCTTACCCGGACCTTGGCGAGCGCTTCAGCCTCACGGAGTGAGCCCAGAGCTTGCTCGAACTTGCTCATTCGCTCGCGGTAGCCTGCGTCGGCTTCCGAAAGCGCCTGGCTCCGGTCGCCCGCCATCCGCTCCACCTCGCGAATTGGTTCAAGCAGGCGCCGAAAGGTGTCGCTCGCCTCAAGCGAGGGTCGCAGCCGTGTAGCAAGCTCGGCGAGCGAGCCGTCGCGCTCCGCTTCCGCTTGAGCAAGCTGCTGGTGCAGCGCCTTCACTAGACCCCGAACCACGCGCTGGCGCGTGAAGACCCGGTAGGCGTAGACCGGAGTCAGCAGCGCCGACTCGGGCGCCGGACCGTAGCCGGCGGTCAACGCAACCTCCACGGCGTCCACCGGCAGCTGCTCCGCGGAGCGTGTGCGACCGCTTGGCCAGGCGGCCTCTGTCCGTTGAGTACGATCAACCCAACTCGGATCCGCTCCGGCGACGTCCACGCTCGAACCGGTTTGAATCAACTGGAAGCCGTCGTCGGCGTCGTCTTCGTCACCCCCTGGGAACGCGCTGCCGTACGAGCCGAGCGCGAGCCCGCCCGAGCTAGCGAGCGTGACGCCGGGGCCCGCTTCGAGGTCGAGCTCGCGGCCGCTCGTGGGGCCCGAGGAGCTTTGCCTTGGGGCTTCGACCGGCTTGCGGGGGACCACGGGCGAGCGCTTGGAGACGACCGGCGCAAGCTCGAGATCAGGGACTTCGAAGGTCGGCCCCGGCTTGGGCTGATCGTCGCTCATGGCGCGGCCTCGACGCCGGTGGGGCCACCTTGGCTGAGGGCCGTCAGCTCCTCTTGGAAGGCGCGGAACGCCGAGTCGCTGGGCCAGGCGGGGGCGTGCTCGAGCAGCGCTCGGGCGCGCGACGTGTCGCCGCGCTCCAGGTACGCGACCACGGCGCCGTAGCGCATGGCCCAGTGCACCAGCGGGCTCTGCTCGGCCGCGGCCTCCAGCAGCTCCGCATCGCCTGCGCCGGACTTGCGCGCAAAGGCGCGAGTGAGTGCTGACAAGGCCGCTCGCAGCGCGACGATGCGCTTTCGAAGCGAGGCACTGGCGATGGGGAGGGGCAGTCGTTCTATGGATTCGGCGTGTTCAAGTGCGCGGTCGCGATCGCCGTCGAAGGCTTCGAGCAGCGTCTCCACGAACCGGCGTTGCTCCAGCGCAGCCTCCCAGGCTTCGCCGCGCGCCGCGCGGTCCAGCGCTCGCCGAGCGCGCGCGATCATCCCGTGAGCGGCGAGCGCCGCCGCGACCGTGAGCGGGCCGAGCGTTTCGGGGTGCGGCAGTTGCTCGATGGTCGGGTGGTAAGCTTCAAGCACCG
>JANNWK010000487.1:0-5557 GCA_031408355.1 Myxococcales bacterium | reverse complement strand
GTAGCTCGCGGCCTCGGAGTAGGCGTCGAGCCGCCGCGCCGCGTCTTCGGCCTCGCGGTACGCCTGCTCAACCTCCACCGCGACGCCACCGAGCGCGAAGCGCTCCGTAGCACGGAGTTCCTCCAGTTGCGCTTGAGCCTGCGCCACGCGCGCTGACTGCGGCAAGAAGTCCAGCTTGTAGCGCAGCACGAGCGCCGCTCCGTACGAGAGCGCGTTGATCGTGTCGCGAACGAACGGATTGGTCTGATCGGTGATACCGGGCGCCTTGGCCCAGCGTGCGCTCAGCCCCAGGGCGATGTCGGGCAGGTAGCGCGCTCGCTCGATGCGTACCTGGGCCTCGCGCGCCAACAGCCCAGCTCGCGCCATGTTGATCTCGGGTCGGTGCAGCCGAGCCGCGCTGAGGTAGCTCGCCAGCGGAGCGAGCCGCGTTCCAAGCCGCTCGAGGGGTTGATCGGGCACAGCCAGATAGCCCTGCACGCCCGTCAGAAAGCGGAGACTGGCCAGCGCTATCCCCTCCTTCTGCCTAGCCTCGCTTTGACGCGCCGTAAGTTCGGCGCGGTGGATCTTGAGCTTGTACAGGTCGATCCGCTCCCCGTCGCCGGCCTTGACCTTCTTGTCCAGCGAAGCGAGATGCTTGTCGACTTTGGAGGCGGCGTCGCGCATCAGCGCCAGCGCGTCGCGAGCCAATTGCACGCCATAATACGCGCGCCTTACCTCCGACTTGATCGAGTTTCTCTCGCGCATGACATCGTGCTCGGCGACCCGCACCTGCGCTCGGCTTACTTCCCAGAGGTTGCTCAGCTTGCCAAACGTCCAAAGCGGAATGGCGCCTTCGACGCCGATGCTCCAAGCCAGGCCCATGTCACGGCTGATCGCCACGTCGCTGTCTGGACTGTAGAGCGGCGTCCCACGCACTTCAGGCACCAGTGCAAGCCCGCCCGTGACACTGAACTCGCTGTACGGCTGAGTCCAAGATTGCACCTCCTGCTCTCGTCTGAGTTGGAGCCTGGCGCGGGCCTCGTGTATCCGGGGGTAGTTCTTCAGAGCAAGCTCAAGGCAGCGCTCGAGAGTATGGCTCGCGCCGCGCGACGCCAGTGCCGGGGTCTGGGCCCCATCGCCCGGCTCAACCAGCTGCGCCCCGGCCGACGGAGCGAGCAGCAGGCCGAACCAGAAACCCGGGACGAGACGGGGCCGAGCAAACCACACGCGCATGGACATCAACTCAATCGTCGTCCCGGGTTTTTAATCCCGCGCGCTTGACGGCGCGTCGAAAGTTCGAACGGTCGAGGCCGGCCTTGCGAGCGGCCTCCGAAACGTTTCCGTTCGTCTGCTGGAGCAGCGCCTGAAAGTAGCCGTGTTCAAAGGTTGAAAGCGCCTGTTCCTTGGCGTCGCGGTAGCACAGATCGAGCGACTCGATGCTGAGTACGGGGGAGCCGCTTCCCTCGTGGTAGCTCCCGTTCGGCCCCCTCGCGAAGGGTAGATCGGCGGGACTGAGCGTGTCGTCTTTGCAGAATACGATGGCATGCTCAATCGCGTTCTCGAGCTCCCGCACGTTGCCCTGCCAGCGCTGCGCCTGGAGCAAGCGCATGGAATCGCTGGAAATCTTCGTCACGCCAGGGTTCGTGCGAGCCGCGTATTTTCGCAGAAAATGATAGGCAAGCAGCGGAATATCGTCCCTCCGATCGCGTAGTGGCGGCAGGGAAATCGGCACGACGTTGAGCCGGTAGTAGAGGTCCTCGCGAAACTTGCCGGCGGCGATGCGCGTCTTCAGGTCGACGTTGGTTGCCGCCACCACCCGCACATCCACGGTCTTCGTTTCGTTCGAGCCAACCCGCTTCACCTCGCCCTCCTGCAGCGCGCGGAGCAGCTTGACTTGCGCCAGCGGAGGCAGGTCCCCCACCTCATCGAGGAACAGCGTGCCGTGGTCGGCCGTTTCGAAGAGGCCAGCCCGAGTCGCGGTGGCGCCCGTGAAGGCGCCTCGCACGTGACCGAACAGCTCGCTTTCAACTAGATCGACGGGGATGGCAGAACAGTTCACGGCCACGAACGGCCGCTCCACTCGGGGTGAGTGCTGGTGAATGGCGCGCGCGGTCAGCTCCTTGCCCGTGCCACTCTCCCCCAGAATGAGCACGGTCGACGCGGTCGTCGCCACCCCGATCGCTAGCCGATAGACCTCCTGCATCGTCGGGGAGTTGCCAATGAGCTCGCCGAATTTCTCGATCTGGAGGAGCCGCTGTTCGAGTGCCGCGGCACGGTCAACCAGGCGACGTCGCTCTGCCGCCTTGGTCACGGTGAGCACGACCTCGTCGTTCGAACGGAATGGCTTGGTGAGGAAGTGATACGCCCCAGCACGCACGGCCTTCACGGCCGTTTCGACGTCGCCAAACGCGGTCATCATCACCACTTCTACGCCGACGTGCTTGCTCCGAACGTACTCGAGCAGCTCGAGCCCGCCCACCTTCGGCATCATCAGATCGACCAGCGCTACGTCGACGCGCTCGCGTTCGAGAACGGCGATGGCTTGCTCGCCGTCGTCAGCGGTGAGCACACTGCAGCCTCGGCTCTGCAAGAGGCGCGCAAGGCTACGCCGAAGCGTAGGCTCGTCGTCCACCACGAGCACTTTGGGCAGCGTATCGCCCGGGTGAACGCCGACATGCTCGCCGGAGCGCGAGGCAGAAAGCGTCACGTGCCGCCCCTACGTGGCGGGCGATCCGACCCTTTCAACTCAGCTCGCGGCACGGGGCGGTCCGAGCCCGTCGCGGGTCGGTCGGAACGCGGGCGTGCTGGCTTGGTTGAATAGCGCACGTCGTTCGTCACCGGCGTGTACATTTGATTCTGCTGCTGGAAGACACAAATGCGCCCCCCACCCTCGCGTTTGGCCGCCGCGAGCGCGCTGTCCGCGGCGCGCAGCAGCGCGTCCTTCGTGCGCACCTCACGCGAGGGATAGAGCGCGACGCCCATCGAGAGCGAGACGCGGCTAGTACGCCCGGCATCGCCCACAAAAGGCCGATCGACCACGTCACGGAACATGCGTTCGGCGACGGTTACCGAGCCGGCGAAATGCGTACTCGGGAGTACCACCAAGAATTCGTCGCCGCCGAAGCGGGCAACCACATCTACCTCGCGCACACTGCGCCTAATCGCGTCGGCCACGAAACACAGCACGCCATCCCCATGCTTCCGCCCGTGAGCCTCGTTGTGCGACTGCAGACGATCCACGTCGATGACCATGCACGCGAGCGGATCGTGGTAACGCTCCGCTCGCTTGAACTCCTCCGTAAGTCGCGTGTGGAGGTAGCGGTAGTTGTAGAGCGAGGTGAGCGAGTCGTGCACGCTCAGCTGTTCGAGCTTGGCCCGTGATTCAACGTCGTGGTCATGGAGCCGCTTGATGCGGAGCATTGCCTCGACTCGGGCAGTCAGCTCACGCTCGTCGAAGGGCTTTGAAACGTAGTCATCCGCGCCGATTCTGAGGCCCTCCACCCGACTGGCCGTGTCCGTCTTCACGGTAACCAGCACGATGGGGAGGAACGTCTCCTGCGTCATGCCCTTGAGCAGCCTGCAGGCCTCCAGCCCCGACAGGCGCGGCATGAGCACGTCGAGCAACACCAAGTCGACACCGCCTCTGGCCACTCGCTCGACGGCCGCCTGACCGTCGGCAACGGCCTCGACGATGAAGCCGTGTGCCCGGAGCGTATCGGCGAGGAGCTCGCGCGTGATGCGATCGTCGTCCGCGACGACGATAGTCGCTCCCTTGACCTGCCGCGCGGCGGGCGGCTGCGAGCGCGGAGGTTCACTGTCGGGCACGGCCTGTCAGCGTACCAGCCGACCGCTGAAAGCCGAAACGATTCCGCCGGAGCGGCTGCTCCGGCAGCCCGAGGAGCTGCATTTTCGCGCCCGGGCGCGGTCGCGCGGTCGCGGTCGCGGCGCTCCCAGCGCTAGGGCATGAGATCCAGGCTGAGGCGGGCGTCAAAGCCTCCGCGCCCGATGCGCTCCGACGCGGAGGCCGAAACGGCGAAACAACCGCAGTCGTGGCGATAGGCACCTCCCGAGCGGGCGGCCAGAAGGTCCGGGACCATTGGGTCAAGGTCAGCGCCGATCCAAATGGCCCACTCGGCGCTCACGGCGATCGACAACTCCGCGCCGGTCGTCAGCCCTTCCCCGACATAACCCGGAAGCTCCTGCCAGCGTGGCGCGAGCGCGCTGCCCGAGAGCAGCGCCGCGGCGAGACTCGCTCGCTGGCTCCGCGCCTCGGCGAACGTGGAAAGGTTCGTGCCCTGGCGCCGGCCGAGACGGAGCCGCGCCGTCGCCTCTGCCGTCGCCTCGCCGGGTTCCGCGATCGCCGCCAGGCGCAGCCCAAGAAGAGGAGCATCACTGCCGGCACTTAGCTCGACGACCGCTTTGGGATCGTTCAGGTCGCCAGCGACGCCGGCGGCCGCGCTCACGCTCGCGGCGGCTCGCGACCTCGCCGAGCCCAGGGCGCTGACGAACCCCGCCGTGGTCACCAGCTGGCTGGCCGCGCGCTCATCGAGATAGAGCCGCTGGATACGCCCTGACAGCCGGGGCGCGATGGAGTGAGTCAGCGCTGCGAAGCGCCGCACCAGCGGCAAGGACAGCTCGCCGGCGGCCCCAAAAACCAACTTCGTGACAGCTTGTCGGCTCTGCGAAAGCAACTCGGCCTGTTGAAAGGCACAGGCCCGCAGCGCAAGCGGGCCCGCGAGCAGCGCGGACTCAAGCAGCCCACGCGCAAGCGCCCGACCTTCAGTGGCGCGGGCGGCGACGGGGCGCGTCCAGGCCTCGGTCGCAACATCGAGCGCGTAGCTCGATGACGCCCCCAAGCCGCCGCCCGTTGCGAGCATAGCGAACGGGCCAAGCGTACCGGGATCCTGGCTGGGCGCAGCGCGTTCTGCCGCGAAGGCTCCGCCCACGGCGAACAGCCCGGGACCGGCACTGGCCGCGCCCACCCGAGCGTGATCGTAGCGACGTGCCGCAGCGTCGAGCTCAGTCAGGGCCCGCCGACCGCGGGCGCCACGTGAGAGGTCAACATCGTAGGCGAGTAGCGCCGAGGAGTCGGCTTGACTCGAACCATGCGCGTCGACCAGGAGCGCGGATTGCCCGATATGGTCCCAGCGAACGTAGGAGGTCGACTGAGGAGTGAGCAGTTTGGCATCGAGCCGGGCACCTCCCTGCAGGTAGCCGAAGACTCCAACATCGAGAGCGCGCGTCGGCGGACGCCCCTGATTGGCAGAGAAGGGCACGTGCAGCCCCGTGCCGACAAGCAGACCGTCCTCGCCACGCCACTCCGCGCTCGGAAAGGCCAGGCTCAGGCGATCGGGCGAACGCAGCCAGAGATAGGGCAGCCAGAGCAGGGGCAGCGGACCTGCGCGTAGCACGGCGTCTTCGATGACCACGTCACTGGGTGGGGCTAGCGTCACGCTGCTGTAGCCAAGGGTCACGGGCGGCGCTTCACACCGGCAAAAAGCGATCTCTCCGCCGCCCCGCACCTTGATGCCCGTGGGCCCGCGTTGCAGCCGAACGCGTTGCCCGCTCAGGCGGTATC
>JANNWK010000486.1:0-1540 GCA_031408355.1 Myxococcales bacterium | reverse complement strand
TGACGTGTTCAGGAAGAAAACGAGCTCGAACTCCCGGAGCCCCGCCGGCGTGAAAAGCTCGTTGGTCTCGGTCGTGATGACTTCGAAGCCTTGCTCGTTGCCAATCTGCCGGAGCATCTCCTGGCCCGACTCAATGGATGCGGCGTGGCGGAAACCCACAGTCCTCGAGTAAACGAGCGCCTTGAAAGGGCCCGACCGCCGCGCATCGAATTCGATCAGAACCTCGTCGCCGCCCGCGCCGCCCGCGCCGCCCGCGCCGCCGGCACCACCCACACTGGGGGCGCCTGCTCGGCCCGATGGGGGGCGCCCTGGCGCGCCGCCGCTCGCCGTGCCGTTCCCGGCCAGGGAGGAGCTCGTACCAGCCTGCGCGGCGGCAGAACCGCTGCTGCGCGCGCCCGCTCCTGCCTCGCTGTCGACCGGCGCCGACGAGCTGTGCTTGCCTCCACAAGCCACCGCCCAACCAGCGCATGCCAACACCGCAAACCCTGCCCGTCCAGCCTCGCCGACCATGGGCCCACGCTATCACGTGCCGGGCCCCTGCGCGAGCGCGCGGCTCTTGCAACCGCGCACGCCGTTCGCGCCCTGGCTACTCGTCCAACAGGCGCAGCTCGAAACCACCCAGGCTCAGGTAGCCCGTCGCACCGAGGTCGAGTTGGCCGTTGGCCACCGTTACCCGATACGGGCCGAGCGGGGACCACGCGGAGCCGCCCTCGTAGCTCCTCGGGATGAAGCGGTCGCGCGGCTCCCCCTGAACCGTCAGGACACCTTCGTCGATGTTTGGCTCCGACCAAACGTAGGCGAGCACGCTGTAGTGCCCGTTCGCGACGGGATAGGAAAAGACAGCGTCCCGCAGGCCGAAGCCGCCGCGCAGCATGGCTTCCCGCTGAGTGTCCGTGTCGGGCTGCACCGATTGGCCTTCGATGGCGTACTCAGGCAGCGTCGAAGCGGGGCCCGGAAGCCAGGCCTGGCCGTCGATCGTGACCGCCTTACCGCCCAGATTCACGCCTTGATAGAAGCACGAGCGGGGCTCGTCCACGACCGGACCACGGCCCCAGACCCGCACGCCCTTGACGTGCACGGTCAGCTTCTTGCTCTCGTGCAGCTGCAAGAGCGGGTCGAACGAGTGGTGCGTCCTCTGGGTGAATCGGTTGTCTCCGCCCCCCGAGTCCACGTCAAGCTGAAGGTCCACCGACTCGCCCGTGCCCAGGACCTTACCTCCCGTGAAGGCCACTTCGAAGTAGGCGTCGTTGCTGAGCCCGTCGCCTCGCAGCTGTCGGACCACGCTAAGCGCTAAGTCGTCGCCCGCGTTGGCGCCGTTCGGCAGTGTGGTGGCCAAGCTATTGCCGGGCAAGATCGGCTCGGCTACGCTGTTGCGGCTGAAGTAGTAGCGCACCGAGATGTCACGCAAAGCAACCAGCTCGCTGCCGAGGTACGTCAGCAGGACCTGCATGAGAAAGTCGCCGGTCTCCTCGACTGGCTCTCGCTGAACGTAGCTGAGCTCGAAAAGCCGGCTGCACCGGTCGCCGCTGCAGCTGCCGGT
>JANNWK010000485.1:0-1760 GCA_031408355.1 Myxococcales bacterium | reverse complement strand
GCCCCCCGCACCCGCGCCCGCGCCCGCCACTTACGACCCTGTCAACTCGCATGACTTGGGCTTCCTACGAAAACGCGCCGAAGACATGCTGGCGGAGCTCGTGCGCGTCCTCGCGCCACTGCATCAAGCCCGCGTGAATGGCATCCCTCTTGTCGTCGACGCCACGCCGGGCGAGGTGAACGCGTTCGCGTCCTGCAGTGGCGCACGCTCTGCCATGGCGGTCAGCGATGGTCTGCTGCAGATCCAGTCGCAACTCGCGCGCTTCCGCGCTGGCGACGAACTCTCGGGCACGAACAAGCTGGGCGAATACATCGGGCTGATTGCCCGCGGCGCGCGCCCCAAACAGCCCCTGCCCGAGCCTCCCGCGGGTTTCGTCGATCCCAAGCTCGACTTTGAGCCGCGGAAACTCGCGCGCCAGTACCAATTGCTCGATGAGCAGCTGGCCTTCGTGCTCGGTCACGAGCTCGCGCACCACTACCTGGGGCATCTTCCGTGCACGGCGGGCGGAGGCTTCACGCTGGCAGAGCTGGGCGCGGTGCTTTCGAGCGCCATCCCCGCCTTCAACCAGCCGAACGAGCTGGCCGCTGACGTCGCGGGGACCAACAACACCTTGAACCTTGGAGCCCGCCGACCGGACTATCACTTGAGCGAGGGCGGAGCGCTGCTCACCATGCAGTTCTTTGCGGGGGTCGACCAGCTCTCGCCCGTGGACATTCTGTTCGGTTTCGAACGGAGCCACCCTGCTCCACAGCTCCGCACCCCGGTGATTCAACAAACAGCCGCAGCGTGGCGCGCAACTGGCGGGCGAGGCCTACCGATACTCTTCTGATGAGCGACAAGACCGAAGAACCCACAGCCCGACGCCTGCGCCGCGCCCGCGAGCAGGGCGACAGCGCCGTTTCCCCGGCCCTCGGCCAGGCCGGCGCGTTTCTGGTGATATTGGCGCTGCTACCGGCGTTCTTGTCGGCCCTGGCCGCGAGCGTCGGCGCGGCGCTCACGAGCGCGGTCTTGGGCAGCCCGGCGGACCTGGGGGGCTCCGCTTGGCTCCTGCTCAGTCTCAGCCTGCCGATTCTAGCGGTCGCGGCCCTGGTCGCCAGCGTGCTCGGCTTCCTGCAGACGGGCGGCAACCTGTCAGTGGCCCGCGCTACGCCGGATTTCGCACGCATCAATCCTTTCACGGGCATCAAGGGGCTATTCACGCTCGAGCGGCTGTTCAGCCTGCTGCGCGCGCTCCTGGCGGCGCTGGTCGTCGGCTGGCTTGGCTACGCACTGCTACGCGACCGGCTCGCCGATATCGCGTCCAGCGCCGGCCGCGGCGAAGCCATCGCCGGTCTCTCCTGGCTGCTCGGGCAGAGGCTCTTGTGGAGCGCGGCGCTGGTCAGCCTGGGGCTGGCCGGCCTCGACTGGCTCTTCGTTCGACGCGCCTGGCTGGCTCGTCACCGCATGACCAAAGACGAGGTCAAGCGCGAACACCGCGAGTCCGAGGGCGATCCCGAGGTGAAAGCCGCGCGGAAGCGCGCCCACCAAGAAGCGCTCACCGGCGCGACCATCGCCGCCGTGAAGAACGCCAGCGTGCTCATCGTGAACCCCACCCACTTGGCCACAGCGCTCCGCTACCACGAAGCAGAGGACGAAGCGCCGCTGGTCCTTGCGCAGGGCGAGGGCGAGCTCGCCCGAAAGCTGATCGAGGCCGCTCACGCCTACGGTGTCCCGGTCGTCCGTGACGTCCCGGTCGCTCACGCCCTCAGAGAGCTCGCGAT
>JANNWK010000484.1:0-4441 GCA_031408355.1 Myxococcales bacterium | reverse complement strand
GTCCTCGCAGAGCTTCTTGGCTTTGCCGTCGACCTTCACGGTCAGTAGCTCGTCGGCTTCGTCGCCACAGGCTTTGCAGGTAGGCATGAGATTTCTACGGCCTACTTGAAGATACGGGAATAGCCGCCGGTGCCGCCGCCTTGACCGTTACGTCCGTCTGCGCCGTACATCACGGCGGCGACGCCGTTGCGGCCCATCGAGACCACGGGGCTGCCGAAGGAAGAGTCGGCCGCAGTCAAGGGTTCCGCGACCGACCAGGTGTTGCTGGTGGCCACGAAGCGTCCGAACATGACATTCGAGTAATTGTTGGCGCCCTCTTGGGTGAACAGCAGCAGTGCGTTGCCGTGTGCGTCGATTCCCACCGACGATGAGCCCGCCTGCGCGACGCCGTCACTTACGATGGACGGCAACGGGTCCCAGGTGTTGGTGGCGATGTCATATTGGTTGGCCAAGACGTTGCTGGCGTTGCCCACCGTCTGACTCCAGGTGACCAGGAATTTCTTGCCGTCACTTACCAGCGCCGCGCCAGGAACGAGGCCCATGAATTGATCGAGGTCGGCATCGCCGGCCTGGACGGCGTTCGCGAACTGCTTCGCCTTGGTGTAGCGGCTGGCAAGCAACTCATACCTGTTGGAGGGGCTGTCGTAGTGGACCCACACGGCCATTGCCCCGTCGCCGTCGCTAGCGAGCTCAGGCCCGATTCCCAGGTCGGTGGAGCCGGCGATCTTCACCGGGTACTGCCAGGCTCCAGTGGGCGACTTGCGCAGGTAGTAGACCCCGTCTCCATAGTCACCCTTCTCCACGTCGTGATGGTAGTGGTAGATGACAAGGGCATTGCCGTTCGCATCGACCGTGGCTCTGACGCCGCGCACGTTATCCCCGGCCGTGTAGGAGCTGACTGCTCCGTCAAACGGCACCAGACCCCACGGCCCCATCCCCTCTGCGCTGTTGACTTGGAGAGCGGTCTTTATATCAAAGGGTTGCGCTACGAACTCCACACGCAGCCAGGCCACGATCGCCTGCCCACCGTTGATCGCTGCCACGAGCGGTTCCGAGTACGAGTTGAAGACGGGGTCGTACATGCCGCGCACGAGCTGCGGCGCGAGCTCCCATTGTCCGGCGTGGTAGCGCCGCGCGTACGCGACAACTTTGTCGTTCGGGTCCTGTTCGAGCCAGGCCACGACGGCGTCGCCTTCCGGACTGACAGCGACGGTCACGAAGGGGGAGTAATAGTCGTTGTTTTCGAGCAGCGTGGGTGGCTCCCAACCGCTGTCGACGCGATACCAGCGAGCAAATACGGAGGGCTGCGTGTCGACCTTCGATGCCGCATATTGCGTCCAAACGAAGAGCGTGTTGCCGCGCGCATCGCTGGCCAGGGCTTGGACGCCGAAGCTTTCGCCGGCTTCGTTCAGGAAGCTCTCCTGTTTGCCCCAGAGGCCCTCGCGAACGCTGAAGCTCGAAGCGAAAGCCTGCTTCAGGGGTGTGCCGCCCACGTCGGTGATGGCGGTGGAGACGCTCACGTTGTAGCTGGCGAGCAGCGAAAGCCTGTCGTTGGGAGTGAAGGTCGCGATGACCTTGGAGTAGTCGATCGCCCCTGCGACCTGCGCGGCGCCGTCCATGACCTTAATCGAATCGTTCGTGACGGTGTCGGGGTTGAGGCCTTCGGAGAACAGCAGGCTGATCGGGCCGGTGGGGCTGGCTTCCGCGGCGTCGTTGACGGGGTCGACCTGCAGCACTTCTGGCGGGCCATCCAGCACCGGAGCAGCACCGCCCGTGAACGTGTCCCCGCCGAAAGGCGACGCGCTGCCGCCGCCGCTGGCTTCGGAGCCCCCGTCGCCTTGCAGGCTGGTCTCGCCTGCCTCGGCGCCTGCCGGCCCCCGCGTCACCTTGCGGGCGTCGAGCCCGCCGCAGGCGACGAAGCCGGAGCCCAGGATCAAGAGCAACGAACTCGCGGACGCGAAGCGATACAGTACTTGATTCATAGTTAGAAGCTCCCCCGGACGCCCAATGAGCCGATGCCCAAGTAAGGCGCGACCTTCGCGGCCTGCTCCTTCTTGCCGCTGCTGAGCACGAACAGCGTCACTCCGGCGGCGACGCCAACGCCCCCGACGATGAAACCGACGAGCGAAAACGTTTTCTTACGATCCGCTTCATCGCCGAGGCTCTTCCAGCGACCGAAGGCAGCGTCTGCTAGCACGCAGTCGCCGGCGGCACCGCATTCGGTCTTGGCCAGCTCGTTGGCCTCTTTGAATCGGCCACTCGCTTGGAGGCCGAACAGCGTGCCGGCGCCGAGCCCGACCGCTCCGACACCCAGCGCCACGTACGCGCCGATGCGGAGCCCGCTCGTTCCGCCGTCGCTGCTGGCGTCAGGCTTCGGCTCGGGAGCCGCGGCCGGGCCGCTCGCGGGGGGCCCACTTGCGCCAGCAAGGCCTGGGGGCGCGCTGCCCGGGACCAGCTTGAACACGTAGGCTTGCTGCTGCTTGGGCGAAAGCTCCACCTCCCAGATGGCGTCGGCGTGTCCAGCCAACTTCGCCGTGAAGCGGTGGCGCCCAGCCCGCACTCCCAGGCTCAGGGGAGCGCTCAACGCGCCGTAGCCATTGCGCGTCGCAGAGCCGGTGGCCGGAAAGCGCTCGTCTTCGAGAGTGGCGCCAGGCGGATCCGATTGCAGAGTCAGCCGCACAACGCCGGCCTCGAGCGTGGCCAAGTCGCGTTGAAATTGAGCGCGCTCGTCCGCGTCCACCTGGTTCCCGCCCTCCGCCAGGTATTTCCTATAGGCCTCGATGGCCTCGCTATCGCGCTCCAGCTTCATGGCGCTGAGGCCGAGGTTGCCGAGGATCTTCCAAGAGGGCGAAGCGGCGTAGGCGGCCTTAAATTCCCGATGCGCTTCCTCGTAGCGAGCGCCATCGGGATCTTGAAGCAGGTTCACACCGGCGGAGAAGTGCGCGCGCGCGTCTTCGTTGATAGGCACGTCCGCTGCCCAAACGGGCGCTGATATCAACGACAAGCCCAGCCCCACGCTGACGATCCCAAGTCTAAGAGCCATAGGTGATTCCAGTCCGCCCACGAACGGGGCGAAGCCTCAGAGTAACATGTGAGCCGCAAA
Organism: Myxococcales bacterium; assembly: GCA_031408355.1. Lineage (GTDB taxonomy): Bacteria > Myxococcota_A > Polyangia > Polyangiales > Polyangiaceae > PMG-095. The sequence goes on along the minus strand of JANNWK010000484.1, from coordinate 1,338 downwards.
TTGCAGCGTGCCGCGATCGTCCCGGACCTGGGGCCCACCTTTGCCTACTTGGCTCGGCACGTCGCACCTCGCCCCTCGCACCTCGAAGGGGTGGAACTTGGCCGAGGCTCGGCCCGCCTGGTAGCCATCGAGTTGGCCCCGCTGCTTCGTCCGCTCGGGCCCAAAAACCGCGGGCAGCTTCGCCTGCTGCAAGGAAACCGATGTCGCAGCGCGCGTCTTTGCGAGCACTGTTCGTGGTCTGGTTGCTTTTGTCCCTCGTCAGTGTGGGCGGCTCAGTGCCGAGCGCCCAAGCGGCGGCTCCTCGGGTGGCGGTCGGTGAAGTGCGGGCGCGCGGGGCGCTCGTGCAGTTCGAGGCGGCGCTGCGGCTGGCGCTGACGGAAGAAATCGCGCAGCTGGGAGCCGGGCGGCTTGAGCCGGGGCGCCCCATGGTGGTGAGCGCCAGTCTGGTGAGGCTGTCCTCCGAGCAACGAGCGCAGACGTTCAAGGCGTCAGCGGCGATCTCGCTGGCGCTCCGGCGTGCGGACGATCAGGTCGTTTTCGCCGAACTGCTCGGGCACGCTAGCGCCGAGGAAGCGGCTGGGAGCTTTCTCTCCGTGCGCAAGACAGCGCTGCGCGCTGCCGTAAGGAGTGCCGTCTCTCGGTTGCCCGAAGTGGCCGCTCGATCGCGTTGAAGGCTGGGGCTACAAACAGCCGAGCTGCGAGCCGGCCAGCGCCAAGTCGTCGTACCAGAGAGTCTTGGCGGCCCCGTGGTACTTCTCGAAGCCGAGTTTGAAGATCTTGTAGTCGTAGCTGCCCCAGTCGGTCGTGTGGAGTGAGGTCACCTCGCTGCCATCCACGAAGACGCGCGTCTCTTGGCCGGGCCCATCGTAATAGAACTCGAGGCAGTACCAGGTGTTGGCTACGAGCTTCACGCCGCCCGTGCACGAGTAGGTGCCGCCGTTCGAGAGCAGCTCCTTGTCGTCGGTGTTGCGGTTCAGCTCAAGCTGGCACTGGTGCTCGCCGATGCGGATGTAAGTGCCGTCGTTCGGATCCCCCGTGCCCGTGCCCGCGGTGACGTAGGTGTTGTGTCCCTGCTGAATGTCGGTGTCGCTCCGCAGGTAGACACGCCCCCAGAATTTGCTGGGGACCGCGACGCCGAGCATCTGGCTGTAGTCGCTGCCCGTTACCTTCAAGGAGCCCGCGCTTTGGTGGCCGAGTGTCTTGTCGAGCGTGATGAAGGACTGAGTAGCCCTCAGATACTCGGGGTAAAAGAGCAGCTCGGGAGCCAATGTCGCAGCCTCGAAGTCGCTGCAAAAGATTGGGTTGACCCCGCACGGCGAGGTCGCGCCTGCACCTGCC
>JANNWK010000483.1:0-24677 GCA_031408355.1 Myxococcales bacterium | reverse complement strand
AGCCACGAGTTTCGCACTGCCGGACAATAGGGCCGTCAATCACGGAGCGCCAGACGATTGCGCGCGCTCCTCGTGCTCCGGAAGAAAAAGTTCTCGGGGGTGGGATCCGTTCGAGCGGCTCGTTCCACTCACCCATGAAGACGCTGTGAGACCCCCAAGATGAGTGGATCCGCCAATCAGCCCCAGCTAGCACGGAGCCCTTGGAGCGCTGCCCTGATCGCGCTGGCCGCGGGTTGCACCGGCTCGCTCGCGGGGCACGAGAGCGGCGAGACACCTCCCGTCCCCAGCGACGTCGCCGCTCCGGGCCCCGCGCCAGCGGCCGGGGTCGATCCGGGTCGCGTCGCGATCCATCGCCTCAATAATACGGAATACAACAACACCGTGCGCGACTTGCTCGGGACTAGCTCCCAGCCGGCCTCGACGTTTCTTGCGGAAGAAGGCTTTCACTTCGACAACACGGCCACGGCGCTTGGCATGACGCCCGGCCAGTACGAGGGATACTTCAAGGCGGCCGACGACCTCATGGTGGAGGCGCTTGCCAGCGAGTCAGCGCGAGCTCTCCTCATGAGCTGCACGCCTTCGCAGCCGGCCGACCCCTGCGCCCGTCGGCTCATCGAAGCGTTCGGGATGAAGAGTTACCGGCGCCCGCTCGAGCCGAGCGAAGTCGAGCGCGCCATCAAGGTCTACGACGCCGAGCTCGCGCGTTCGCTGAACGGCAGCGAAGCCCTCGCCCAGGCCCTGCGTGCCATGCTCTCCGCGGCCAATTTTCTGTATCGCATCGAGCACGACCCGCTTCCGGCAAGCGGCGCCGCCCACTCCTTGTCGGGCTATGAGCTGGCGTCCCGACTCTCCTATCTGCACTGGAGCTCGATGCCGGATCCCTCGCTGTTCGAGGCCGCCAAGAGCGGGCAGTTACTCGACCCCGCCGTGCTCGAGGGGACCGTGGACCGCTTGCTGGCTGACAGCAAGGCGCAGGCCTTCGTCGAAAGCTTCGCGGGACAGTGGCTGGATATCCGCAAACTCTTCAGCCATAGCGTGACGCCTCAGCTCTTTCCCAGCTACGGAACTCCGCTGGCGGACGCCATGATGGCCGAGGGCTACCTGTGGTTTCAGGAGTTCCTAAGCCAGGACCGGCCACTCACTGACTGGTTCACCGCCGACTTCAACTACGTGAACGACGTGCTTTCGCGGCACTACGGCTTCACGGTCAGCGTCAGCGCGGGAGAGTTCAGCCGCGTGGCGGTGACGACCGATCAACGCCGCGGCTTTTTGGGTCTGTCGAGCTTCCTGACGCACACGTCGTTCCCCAGCCGCACCTCGCCAACTCTGCGCGGCGCTTGGGTCCTTTCGGAGCTGCTCTGCCAAACGCTGGCCCAGCCGCCCGGAGTCGTTCCGGAGCTGGACGAGAGCGCGGTGCCCACCGACGTGAACCTGCCGAAGGGCTCGGAGAACGTGCGCGAGCGGCTCGAACGCCACCGCGCCGATCCGGCCTGCAACTCCTGCCACCAGATCCTCGACCCTATCGGGCTGGGGCTCGAGCGCTACGACGCCGTCGGCAGCTACCGCGAAGCGTATGGAAACCTTGATCCGATCACGCCCGCAGGCGTGCTGCCGGACGGCACGGCCTTCGCGGGTCCTGAAGAACTCGCTGAAATTTTGGCTCAAGACCCACGGTTCAGTGCCTGCGTGGCGAGCAAACTCTTCACCTATGCGCTGGGGCGCGAGGCGGAGGAGCTGGACGCGCTCACACTCGAAAAGCTGCACCGGAACTGGGCCGCGCGCGGGCTCACGCTCCGGAACTTGCTGAAAGAGGTCGTGGTTTCTGACTCGTTTCGCTTTCGCAGGGGAGAACCCGAATGAGCAAGAACCGCCAGCTATCACGACGTAACGTCTTGCGCGGTCTGGGCGTTGGCCTGGCGCTGCCCTGCTTCGAGTCGTTCTCGCCCCCCGCCGCGTTCGCGCAGCAGGCAAGCCCCACCAAGCGTTACCTCTTCATGTACTTCTCCTGCGGCGTGGCGCGCGCCTTCTGGCCGCCCAAGGGAGAAGGGGCGGGCGCCGCCTGGTCGCTCTCCGCGCTGCTCGAGCCACTCGCGCCCTACAAGCAATACCTCCAGGTGCTGTCGAACGTGGGCCAGGAGGAGCTCTACAACGCAGGCGTCAATCCCAATCCCAGCCACTCGCTGTACTGCGCGCCCTCGCTGTCCTGCACCGTGCCCGACACGAAGCTGCCCATTCTGGGCGGCCCGACCGTGGACCAGGTCATTGCGCAGAGCATCGGCGGCGCCAGCCCCTTCAAATCGCTGCAGCTGGGCTGCTCGACGATGAACTCGAGTTCCGACGGTCGGCATCCGTCGATGACTCGCAGCATTTCCTGGGCGGCCAGCGACCAGCCGCTCTACAAGCAGGTCGACCCACAAAAGGTGTTCGATAGCTTGGTGATGCAGCTGGCGCCGGGCGGTGGAGCCGCGAACCCGGAGAACCAGGCGCAGGCAAGGCTTCGCCGGGAACGCGACCTCTCGGTCTTGGACTACGTGATTGACGAGGCTAGCTCACTCGACGCCAAGCTCAGTGCGAGCGATCGCCGAAGGCTCGAGCAGTTCCTATCCTCGGTGCGCGAAGTGGAGGGGCGCGCGAAGCTGCAAGGCGAAAGTATGCCGGGCGCCAGTAAGGTCTACACTCGGCCGGCGCTGTCGGCCTCGTACAACGAGCGTCGCTCCAACGACGCCATTAGCGCCACCGATCCGGTCGGCTACAACCGCAACGAACACGCCGAGGTGATGAACGACCTCATCACGATGGCGTTCGAAACGAACCTGACCCGTGTCGTTAGCCACATGCTGGACGACGCGCGTAGCGACTATCACTACCGATTTCTCGCGCAGCGCAGCTTCTCGGGCGCGACTTCGACCGAGCTTGATACGCCGCTCAATACCTTGCTGCAGGGCAGCTTGCTCGGCTACCACGGGCTCTCACACGATGGTGACGACAATCCCGGATTTGCCACCGTAAATCACTGGTTTGTCCAGAAGTTCGCGTCGCTCCTGGGGCGGCTGTCCCAGGCGACGGAAGCGGACGGCAGCAGCGTGCTCGACAACACCATCATCGTCTTCATGTCGGGCATGCAGGGTAGCGGTCACCAGCTCACGAAGTTGCCTATCGTGCTCGCGAGCGGCGGTAGCGTGCTCAAGAAGGACTACCACACCAACTTTCCGGAGCAGGTACGGCTGGCCGATCTGCATTTGACCATCATGCAGGCGGGCTTCGGGCTCGATATTCCCAAGTTCGGCTACAGCGGCGGGATCCTGCCGGCCATTTTGGCCTAGGCGGAGCGCGCGCAACACGAGGCCCAATGTCCGGAAAGTTGGCTCATTCTCTGCTCGTTCTCTGCCTTGCGGTCGAGGCAGCGCTGCAGGTCGCTTGCAGCAACGCGGTCGAAGCGGGCGGCGTTCCGGGCGCTGCCGGAATGACCAGCGACGCCGGCGGGAACGTGAGCGCGGGCTTGGGCGGTGAAGCCGGTAGCCGTGCGGGCTCAAGCTCTGCAGCCGGCGCGGTCTCGGGCGGAACCGCGTCGATCGGTGGCGGCGCGAACGGCGCGAGCGGCACCGTGGGCTTGGGCGGCAGCAGCAGCGCAAATGGCGGCGGCTCTGGCGGAGTCAGCGGGGGCGCCGGGCCAGCAAGTCCGAGCCCCGGCTGCGGCCTCGCGGCGCCGCAAGCCTTGGGCAGCTGGGTCGAGCGACCCAAGCTGAGCGTCAACACCAAGGACCGCCAGTGGTGGGTGTGGCTCCCTGCCAACTACGATCCGAACCGCGCTTACCCGCTCGTGTTCACGTTCCACGGCTGCGGCGGCCCGGACAACATCCTGCCCATGCAGAAAGCCACGGGCGACGCCGCGATCCTCGTGCGCGGCACGGGCATCACCGGAGGCTGCTGGACGTACGGCGCGAACGGCGAGGACGTCAGCTTCTTCGACGCCCTGTTGACGGCTGTGGAAGCTCAGTACTGCGTGGACAGCTCGCGCGTCTTCGCCACGGGCTACAGCAGCGGCGCGTGGCTTGTGAACACGCTTTCGTGTGCGCGCGGCGACAAGCTGCGCGGGGCCGGTACGGTATCGGGTGGCGTCGTCGGGGGCAGGGGCGTCTGCAAGGGCCAGCACGCCCGCATCTTCCTGCACGACCAAGACGACACGACCAACCGCTACGTCGAAAACGGCAACCGAGCCGAGCTGGCTCGCGTGACCGAGCAAAACCATTGCACGCCCAATACGCTTCCCGTACCGGAAGCGCCCGCCCCGTGCGCCCGCTACCAAGGCTGCGACTCCGGCTATCCGGTGATCAGCTGCCTCACCGAGAATAAGCAGCACGATCGCCAGGACAGCCTCGCGCTTGAGGCCTTCTGGGGTCTGTTCTCGTCGCTGTAGCGGAGCTTCGCGCTGGCTAGGCCGCCGATGCGAACGCTTCACCTGTGGGCTCCGTGAGATTGCACCTTCGCTGCCCCCTCGGTGGAGCGCAGCGTGCGGCCCGCGTCCTCGGCTGCGCCTGCGGGCGACGGGCGCCCCCAAACGTCGGCTTCGCCGCCGTGGGGGCGCTCTCGACTCTGGCAGGCAAGCACGTGTCGGCTCCGCGTCGCGGCGGCGTGATCGTTTTCAGTGCGAGGGTGGGGCGACGCGGTGCTCGGGCAGCGGGGCTACGGCGGCGGCGTCGACGGCGCTGCTGCGCGCCGACACGAGCCGCCCCGCCGCCCGAGCCTTGGGTCGGAGAGCAGGGGCTCGTCGGGGCGTTCCATGGCATCCCGCTCAAGGCTCGGCCACTCAGTGATGGCGGAGCGACTCTGAGGGTCGTCCCCGCTACGGGCGGGAGCGACCGCCATCACTGATTGGCGAGCAAGCAAGCCGCGAAGGCGGCCCCAATTGGGCTGCGGGCAGTGGCGGCGCGCTAGATCGAGACAACCCTCGCGCGTCTGTACCGAGTGCCGCCACGGCAGCTTCTGCAATTCGGGCCGCGACTCGGCAGCCCCCCATTGCGGCGTACCTGGATTGAGCGGGCCATTCGGCGGGTCGTGCGGCTCCGCGTCGCGGCGGCGTGAGCGTTTTCAGTGAGAGGGTGGGGCTACGCGGTGCTCGGCAGCGGCGCTACGGCTCCGCTGCGCGTCACGGCGAGCTCAGCGTGCACCGCGCCAGGGCTACAGCCCCGTCATCCCCGCTTCACGCGTTTCGGTTGTCTTGAGACGAGGGGAAATCGTTCGGGATGTTCGATGCTGTCGATATGCAAGTCGACGTCCAGCATTGGCCAATGAAGGTGTTGACCGTGGAGTAGCTCGACGTTGCACGCTTGCTCGATACTCGCACGTGAAAACCACGGAAACCTAACGAAGTCGAGCATCAACTCGCGTCCTCCAAGCAGGAGCCAGAGCGCGTGAGGCGTGAGCCCAAGAACCTCAGGTTTACCCAAAGTGCTTGCGCCACGCGCGGATGATTTCGATGCGTTCCTCTTCGCGCGAGAAGAAGTCCCCGCGGTACTTGCCTTCACGAAAGACCGTTGGCGACACCCGCCCAGAGTACCACGCCCGCAACGGCGGACCTCGGAAAGTCCAGACACCCGGGAATTCTGGCGTCTGCCAGCCCAGCCGGTCCGCCGCGGCGTTGGCGAGGCTAAGTCGGACCGCCGAACGCCGGCGACGCCAAAGAGCGTACCCGCTCCATCAGGGGCTCGATCTCCGCGAAGGCTTGGGCCGTGACCTCGAGGTTCGCTTCCCACGTTCGTTCGTAGTCAGCGAGATCACGCCAGGTGGCCGCGCGAGCCACGATGGAAAGGTCGGTCGGGCTCAGGGTTCCCGCGAAGTGTGTGCCGAGCAAACCTGGCAGGGCGCGGTGGCGTCGCGGCTCGACGCTCGAGGTGAGCAGCAGCGCCGTTACGGTATGGTAGAGCGCGTAGTACAGGCGATTAAGCGCGTCGTTGTACAGGCCAGCGTCACGCAGCAGCCGCGCCGCCCGATGCGCAGAGTCTGCATGACGCAGCTCCGAGGCGACAGCGGATGCTTGTATCTCCTCCGTCATACGGAGATGCCTTCTCGATCGAGCGCGCGAGCCAGCGCACGTTTCTGCTGGCGAAGCTCGGCCAGGCGCTCCGTCGCCATGGGCAAGGGCGCGAGCGGCAAGCCGGTCATCGCAATCACGGGCGCCACCTCACCGGCGGCGATGCCAATCTCCAAATCGGTGAGTCCGTCTACGAGCACAAGAACGTCCACGTCCGAGTCCTCGTTCGCCTCCCCACGCGCGAACGATCCGAACAACCGCACCTCCGCGAGCCGATCCCCAAACAGCGTACGCAGTCTGCTTGCGTATTCGGCAAGCGCCGGTCGCAACGAGACGGGCAGGGTACGGCTCATTGCCCGAGCGTAGCGCAAGCCTGCCGGAGCTGTCGCGTTGGCCGTTGAAGCTCGGGATGTCCGAGCTTTCCGCGCGGTGCGGAGGCCAAGGCGACCCAACGCTACCGGGCGCCAAGGGCGTGAGCCCGAGGTTGAGCGCGCTACCGAAGCGTATACGCCACTCGGGACCGAAGGCCGCTGGCGCGAAAGTAGGTCCGAGATTAGTGCGCTGCTGCTCGGCTGGAGTTCGTACGCAGGACTCCGCTCAGTCTCGCGACTTCGGCACTCGCGCCCGCAATAGCTCGGCTTCGCTCTGAGCCAGCAGCGACTTGAGCAGCGGGTGTTGGTAGTGACGCTTCACGCTGATGGCAAAGAAGCTCTCGTACAGGTTGGGTAGCTTGCAGTACTCCTGAAGGCGACCGTCGCGCAACTCGTCACGAACGACCACGGTCGGCACGACGGCGGCGGCCGGGGCTGCTCGTGCCAATAGTCGGAGCATGGCCATGTCGTCGACCTCCGCCAGAATGGTGCAGCGGACGCCCAGCTGCTCACACAGTAGGTCGAAGCCGGTGCGGATGTCGCTGGCTGTACTGGGTAGGATCAAGGGCAGCTTTGCCAAGTCGGCCGGGAAGCGGAAGGCCTTGCCGCGCGGGCGGGGCGCCCCGACGAGCGAGACGGCCTGACGCGCGATGCGCTGACAACGCCAGGCGTTTTGAGCATCACCCTGAACGGCGTGGTTCGATAGCACCAGGTCGAGCGTGTGGGCGCTGAGCCGCGGCAGGAGTTCGGCAAGGCTGCCCGACTGCAGGACCAGCTCGACGTCCGCGCGGTCGAGCAACGGTCGCACGAAACCTTTCTGAAAATTGCGGGACAGCGTGGCCACGGCGCCGATGCGCAACACCTGACGTTCGTGGCGCTTGCCGTCTCGAAGCGTGGCCACCAACTCCGAGCCTGTGTTGAAGATCTGCTCGGAAAACTCCAAAGCGATGCGCCCGGCTTCGGTCAAGCCAAGGCTGCGCCCCTGACGCAGGAAGAGGTTCTGGCCCAGTTGCTCCTCCAGTTGCTTGATCTGCGTGGAGAGCGCTGACTGTGAAACACGCAACTGCGCCGCGGCGCGCGTCAGGTTGCCCTGCTTCGCCACGGCCCAAAAGTAGTGAAGATGGTGGTAGTTGAGGCGCGACACAATGTTCTCTTTATCAGAACAATTCGTTCTGAAGTTGGCAGTTTACTTAATTTGAGGGAGGGCTCATGGTCGGCGGGTCCCAAGCAAACGACCGGCTCATGAGTTCCTTCACCACCTTCGTCGCGGTTTTCTCCTGGATTTGCATAGCCGTGCCCGCCCTGTACATGGTGGGGGCACTCCTCGTCTCACGTCCTCAGGGCAGTCGGTCCGCGTTTGCTTGGCAGCTTGCCAATGGGCTGTCAGTAGCCACGTTGGTTGCGGCCGCCGGCGTGGCGGTCGCCAGCTCCAACGCCGAGCCGCTCGCGGATCCATTGGCTAGCCTATTCGGGCTCACGCTCGCGGAGGGAAGACTCTTCAGTGTGCGCACGGACGTGCTGACCTCCGTGATGTTACTCTTGGTCACCTTCATCGGCTGGGTGGTGGTCCGTTTCTCGCGACGGTACTTGGATGGGGATCCGCGGCAGTTCGCTTACCTACGCCGGCTGCTGCTGACACTGGCGGCGGTCAGTGCGCTCGTCACTAGCAATAATCTGCTCGTCATCGCCCTGCTCTGGCTGGGCACGAGCCTGTCGCTCCACGGTTTGTTGACGCACTTTGCTGAGCGGAGCGCTGCGCAGATTGCTGCGCATAAAAAGTTCTTGCTCAGTCGCCTGGCCGACGCCTGCTTGCTGGGCGCGGTTTGCCTGACCGCGTGGAGCCTCCACACCTTGGAGCTCGATCGGATATTCGAGGCCGTGCAGCGAATGCCGCGTCTGCCGACAGCGGTGGTCATCAGCAGCGTGTTCATTGCGGTCAGTGTGCTCCTCAAGTGCGCGCAGCTGCCCTTCCACGGGTGGCTGATTCAGGTGATGGAAGCTCCGACGCCCGTCTCAGCGCTCCTCCATGCGGGTGTGGTCAACATTGGCGGCTTTCTGCTGATTCGACTCGCGCCACTGATGGCCCACGCCCATATCGCACAAGCTCTACTTCTGGTCGTCGGCCTCGCCACCGCTGGAGTCGCCTCGTTGGTGATGCTCACGCGCATCAGCGTCAAGGTCATGTTGGCTTGGTCGACGTGCGCCCAGATGGGCCTGATGCTCGTCGAATGCGCTCTGGGTGCCTACGAGATGGCGTTGCTGCACCTCGTCGCGCACTCACTCTACAAGGCTTACGCCTTCCTCAGTGCAGGCGGAGCCGTGGCGACTCAGCGGGTGGCTGCCATGGCCCCGCGTTCGGGCCGCCCAGGTCTGGGCGTCCTGCTTGCGACGGGTGGGCTGTGCCTAGCGGTTCTCACGGCTGGGTTGAGCTGGGGCGGTGTGGACGTCTTGGGTCAACCGGCGCACTGGTTTCCCATCGCCTTGTTGAGCTTGGGGCTGCCTTCCTTGCTGCTGAATCTTCCGGAGCGACGGAACACGAAGGTGCTGGTCACCATCGCGATGGCCGCAGTCGGCGTCGCTGTTTGCTTCGGTGGCGGGCACATCGTCTTCCAACGGCTGCTGCCACATGGGCCTGCGCTTTCACCGACAGCAGCCGCACCTGCTGGGGTTGCCGTGGTCAGCCTGGTCGCGCTCTTCGTGGCGCACAGCTGGATACGTCAGCGACCCGCCAGCGCCTTCGCGCTCTGGCTCTACCCGCGCGCCTTCGCAGGTTTCCACCTCGATGAGATTTTCACGCGACTCACGTTCCGCCTGTGGCCGGCGAAGTTGCCGGTCTCGCTGCACGCTCCGCTGGTTTTGCCTCAAACCCACGAGAGCTCGTCCCAATGACAACTGCCGCCTCTGCCCTACCGCCCACGCCCTCTGCCCAGCACGCGGCGCTCACTGCCGCGTGCACCAGCATCGCGCCGACGTTTCCCTTGGACCGGTTCATCGCGGTCAATCCCTACTGGGGTTTCGTCTCGAAGCCCATCGACGTCGCAGCTCGTCACTTGCAGCAGCTTTCCGGCACCAGCTTGCTGATGAAACGCTCCTGGTTTCGACAGCGCTGGCAGAGCGGTGAGGTGACGGCTGCCCACCTGCATACAGCACTCGAACGCTCTGACAGCAGCGCCAGCATCGACGACCTCCAGAGGTTGGTTGAGCGAGACGAAAATGACCAACGAACCGTTTTGCTCCTGACGCACCTCGCCGACCGGGGGCGCGATGTGGGGCGTCACGGCTCCTGGTCCAGCTTCGTGACTCACAGCGTGAGCCAGCTGTGCGCCTCGCACTTCGACGCGGGGCAAGCCGCTTGGTCCGCGAAGGCAGACGCGGGCTTGTATCGAACCTGGCGAGCCTTTGCCGCGGCGGACCGCAGCCCCGCGTTGCTCATGAGCTGCGAGCTGCGACGGCTGGCCGCGCAGCTGCCAGACTCCCACTACGAGCTAATCGAACAAGCGCTGCGAGAGCTGGAAGTCCCGACTGCTCGGGTCGCAAGCTACCTTTCCGCCCTCCTGCTCGATGTCAACGGCTGGGCCGCTTGGTGCGCGTATCGCAGATTTCAAGCTCGCTTGACTGGTGAAGATGACGAAGCCGTCGAGGAGCTTGTCGCGGTACGGCTGGCCTGGGAGCTGCTCCTGCTACGGAGCGGTGGTGGCGGGAAGAGAGAGGCCCTGGGTCGTGAGTGGTTGGCTGCCAGGCTACTGCTGCCCGCGGAGGATGCCGCGCCGCCTACGCGTGACGAACGCGCGCTCGACTGGGTCTGGCAACACGCCGTCGAAATCGCCTTTCAGGAGGGGCTCGTGGCTGGTCTGAAGGGCACGGTCTCGAAACCTGAAGCCGGGTTGCCCTCGGTGCAGGTCGTGTTCTGCATCGACGTCCGGTCAGAGCCGTTTCGCCGCGGACTCGAAGCCGCGGGCAAGGGCATCGAGACGCTTGGCTTTGCCGGCTTCTTTGGCTTGCCCATCGAGTACGCACCCTTGGGCACGCAACTGGTCCAGGCCCAACTGCCAGGGCTGCTGGCGGCGCGCCTGCGGGTGACCGATGTCGCCGCTTCCGACAGCGCCGCCGCGACCCTGCAAGCACGCCGGGAAGCTCGCCTCGGGGCGGGTCAGAGCTGGCTCGGGTTTCAGCGAGCGTCGACCTCGGGGTTTGCTTTCGTCGAGGCCCTGGGGCTCGGCTACGCTTGGAAGCTCGTGCAGGGGACGCTGGGGCTCTCGGCTCCTGCGCCGTCCGAACAAGTCGGCTTGCATGAGTCTGAGCAAAAGCGATTGCGACCGCGCCTGGTCAGCAACGTCGCCGGGAACCCACTCGATCTGACCGCGCGCGTCGAGCTTGTTCACAACATTCTCAGGGCCGCGTCCCTCACTGGCGGTTTCGCGCGGTTGGTAGTGTTCGCCGGTCACGGTAGCGCCACCAGCAACAACCCGCACGCGGCCGGGCTCGACTGCGGTGCCTGCGCGGGCCAAAGCGGCGCCGTGAACGCTCGGGTGCTCGCGGGGCTCCTCAACGAGGCTGCAGTTCGTCAGGGTCTGAAGGAGCAAGGCGTCCTGATTCCCGAGACGACCCACTTTCTTGGCGGCATGCACAACACGACCACAGACGAGCTGCGACTGTACGACCTCCGTGAGGTCCCTGATTCTCACCGCTCGGATTTGGGCCAACTGAAGCGCGCGCTCTTTGAGGCTGGCAACCTCACACGCGCTGAACGCGCACCGGCGCTGGGGCTCGAAGGCGACGCCGCGAGCTTGCTACTGGCAGTGAAAAGGCGTTCCTGCGACTGGTCCGAGGTCCGCCCTGAATGGGGTCTGGTGAACAACGCCGCGTTCATCGTTGCGCCGCGGGAACGGACTGCGGCACTGCGCTTGGACGGTCGGGTGTTCTTGCATGACTACCGCCATGATGCCGACGAAAACTCTGCGGTGCTCGAGCTAATCATGACGGCGCCGATGATCGTGACCCACTGGATCAACATGCAGTACTACGCGTCCACGGTCGACAATCAGCGCTACGGCAGCGGCAACAAAGTGCTGCACAACGTGGTCGGCGGCAGTCTGGGTGTCTTCGAAGGCAACGGCGGAGACCTACGCATCGGGCTCCCGCTGCAGTCGGTCCACGACGGGCAGCACTTTCGCCACACGCCACTGCGTCTCAGCGTTTTCATCGCAGCGCCCCGTCACGCCATCGAGGGCGTCATTGAACGTCACGCCATCGTTCGCCAGCTGGTCGAGAACGAATGGCTCCACCTGTTTCGGCTGGACGAGCAGGGCGTCGAGCAGCGACGAGGTCAGCGGTGGCACGCCGTGTGATAAGAAAGGTCGAAGTCGATGTTGCGTCGTCATCTTGATCACCTCGAGTACTTGGAGTCCGAGGCCATTCACGTCATGCGTGAAGTCGCTGGCGAGTTCGAACGGCCTGCTATCCTGTTTTCCGGTGGCAAAGACTCGATCTGCCTGTTGCGGTTGGCCGAAAAGGCCTTCAGCCCGTCCGGGCTGCCCATGCCGCTGCTCAATGTGGATACCGGGCATCATTTCCCTGAGTTGAACAGATTTCGTGATCGCCGAGCTGCGGAGCTCGGCGCTCGCCTGCTCGTGCGCCGAGTAGCGGATGCGATCGAGAGTGGCATTGCGGTCCCGTCGCCTGGCGAGGTCAGCCGCAACCGACTACAAACACCAACGTTGCTCGCCGCGGTCGAGGAGTTTAGCTTCGACTGCTTGATCGGCGGGGCACGGCGTGACGAGGAGAAAGCGCGCGCGAAGGAGCGCTTCTTCAGCTTTCGCGACGCCTTCGGTCAATGGGAGCCGAAGACCCAGCGGCCGGAGGTGTGGAACATTTACAACGCCCGCGTGAATGCCGGCGAGCACATGCGAGCGTTTCCGTTGAGCAATTGGACCGAAATGGACGTGTGGCAGTACATCCGACGCGAGCGCTTGGAGGTTCCTAGCATCTACTTCACGCACGCTCGACAGTGTGTCCGGCGCGGTGGGCAATGGCTGCCGGTGACGGACTTGCTGCCGCCGACTTCGTCAGAGCTGGTCCGTGAAGTGCTGGTCCGGGTGCGTACCATCGGCGACATCATCAGCACTGGCATGATCGAATCCCCCGCCAGTACCTTGGACGAGATTGTCGAGGAAATCGCCGCGGCTCGCGTCACGGAACGAGGATCGCGCACGGACGACCGTACGTCGGAAGCCGCAATGGAAGACAGAAAACGAGCCGGTTACTTCTGACGCTTTGCAACTTTCTTGGTGACCGATCATGGAAAATCATATTCTGGAAGTGGCAAACGGATCGAACGGTACAGCTGCGGTCGCCGCGGACTACGAGCCTCATTTTGTTGACCTGCTTCGCTTCAACACCTGCGGCAGCGTCGACGACGGCAAGTCCACCCTAATCGGCCGCTTGCTCTACGACTCTAAGTCGCTGATGGACGATCAGCTCGAAATGCTCGAGCGCTCCGCAGCGATTACTGGTGGTGGCACCATCAACTTGGCCAACCTCACCGATGGCTTACGTGCGGAGCGAGAGCAAGGCATCACGATCGACGTCGCCTATCGCTACTTCGCCACTCCACGGCGCAAGTTCATCGTCGCCGATACGCCTGGCCATGTTCAATACACTCGCAACATGGTTTCGGGGGCCAGTACTGCCAATCTATCGATCGTTCTGGTCGACGCGCGGGCTGGCGTTGTGGAACAGAGCCGCCGGCATGCGGCCGTAGCCTCGCTCCTGCGCATTCCGCACCTGGTCGTGGCCGTGAACAAGATGGACTTGGTTGGCTGGCGCCAGGCGTGTTTCGAGGAGATTCGGCAGCAATTCGAGGAGCTGCTGCCCAGGCTCGACATCAAGGACGTGAAGTTCATTCCAATGAGCGCGCTAGGCGGAGACAACGTAGTCGAGCTTTCCGAGCACATGCCGTGGTTCGAAGGGCCGCCTTTGCTCGGTCATCTCGAAACCGTACACATTGCCAGTGACTGGAACTTGGAGGGGCTCAGATTCCCGGTGCAGTGGGTCAACCGACCGCACCACCCGACCGACGAGAAGCTCCACGACTTCAGGGGCTTCGGCGGTCAGATAGCCGGCGGCGTGGTGCGCGTCGGTCAACAGGTCATGGTCCTGCCAAGCGGGGTGGTCACCACCGTGAAGGAGATCCATACCTTCGATGGCCCGTTGGCGGAGGCATTTTGCCCCCAGTCGGTGACGCTGGTCTTCTCGGACCCGGTCGACATCAGTCGCGGTGACATGGTCGTGGGACTGGATGGTCCGCTGCCAGGCGCGAGTGGTGAGCTGGAAGCTAAGATTTGCTGGATGCACGCGCGGCCACTCGAGCGAGGCCGCCGCTACCTGCTCAAGCACACGAGCCAGACCGTGCAAGCCGTGGTCACGGAGCTTCAACATCGCATCGACATCGAGACGCTCGAAACACAGCCAGCTCCGGCCTCTCTGGTGCTGAACGACATCGGCCAGGTGCGGATTCGTACCGCCAAGCCGATTTTTTTCGACGGCTACGCCGGCAACCGCCAGACTGGCTCGTTCGTGTTGATGGATCCGGGCAGCAACGCGACGATCGCCGCGGGCATGCTGCTGCCCCCGCGTGAGGCCGTGCGCAAGCTCGAATCGGACTACGTCATCTGACTTCCTGCTCCCTGCGGGAGTCCGCGCCCACCTCGGTCTGAGTCATGAAGGCGGATAAGATGGCGGGGCCGATTGACGCGTTTCGGTTGTCTTGAGACGAAGAAAGACCGTTGGCGACACCCGCGCGGAGTACCACGTCCGCAACGGCGGACCTCGGAAAGCGGGGGTGACGCGCACTCTCGATCCATAGAAGCGGCCCCGCGCTAGCGCATTTATGCCTTGCATATGGGAACCTATGATTCCAATATGCAAGGCATGTGGAGGCGTCTAGCAACGACCCGTCTGCGCGCTCTGGCAGCGCAATTTCCGGCCGTGCTCATCCTCGGTGGCCGGCAGGTCGGCAAGACGACGCTGGCCCGAACGGCCTTTCGAGGCTTCCCCTACGTGGACCTCGAGGAGCCGCGCACGCGGGCCCTGTTCCTCGATGATCCCGGCTTCCAGATCGAAAGTCGCGCGAACCCGTCGCTGGTCCTCGACGAGGCTCAATTCGTCCCTGAGGTCTTTGCGGCGCTGCGCGGAATCATCGACGCCCGCCGTCGCGCCACTGGACGCTTCATCCTGCTCGGCTCGGCTCAACCATCGCTCGTCCGGGGCGTCTCGGAGTCGCTGGCCGGTCGGGTTGGGATCCTGGATCTGGATCCACTGACCGCTGTCGAGGTAGCTGGCGGTCGTGAACACCGGCCCTGGTCGGAGGTGTGGCTGCGGGGAGGTTATCCGGATCCGTTGCGTACAGGAGACTTCCGTGGCTGGTGGGAGGCCTACCTCCGAACGTACGTGGAAAGGGATCTCCCTGCGCTAGGCATCGGCGCGGATCCCATGCTGCTCCGGCGGCTGCTGACGATGCTTGCCCACCAACAAGGAGGGATTCTCAATTCAACACGGCTCGGCTCCTCGCTGGGGGTGTCGAATCACACCGTCAACCGGTATCTGGACATTCTAGAGCAGACCTATCTTTTGCGGCGCTTACCGCCGTATTTTCGCAATGTCGGCAAGCGCCTGGTGAAGGCGCCCAAGGCCTACCTACGTGACTCGGGTCTGCTGCACCACCTGCTCAACATCACCACAGCAGACGAGCTCGATTCGCATCCGATCCGCGGGGCAAGCTGGGAGACCTTCGTCCTGGAGGATCTGACCAGACGCGAGCGGTTGGCTCATCCATATGCCCAATTCTTCTACTGGCGCACCGCTGCCGGCGCGGAGATCGATCTGGTGATCGAGCGCGGCACCGATCGCTTCGCCATTGAGATCAAATCGGCGCGCGCGGACAAGCCCAAAGCGATCCATGCACTAGAAGCTGCGGCGGTCGACGTGGCGGCCAAGCGGTCCACGCTGATCGACCAGGGCAAGGGCCGCGAGTCGCTACGGCCGAGTGTCGAACGGCTTGGGTTTGAGCAGGCGCTGAAGTGGTTGCCAGCGTAGGATCACATGGGCGCTACTGAAGGAAGCCCTCGGCGGCCAGGCGCGTCGCCACGCGCGGGTCGTCCTTGATGTCGGGCTTGGCCACCTGTTTGCGCAGTGCCATCAGCGTCTTGTAGGGCCAGGCCTTCTGCACCAAGTTGACGATGAATGTGGGGACGGATCCTTTCGGGTCGACCAGCACCTCCGCCAGCACGATGGTGCCCTTCACCTTCGTGCCGTCTTTCCTGGTGATCTGCCCCATGGTGAGCTCGAATTTTCCCTGCTGGAAGTGACCGCGCACGTAGTCGTCGGTGATGGGCGCTAGCGAGTCCGTCACCGACTGGTATTTCATCAGGACCTTCTTGGCCTGCGGGTCCGTCGTGAGCGTGCTCTTGAAAACGAAATCGCGATCTTTGAGTGGGGTCGGGGTCTTGATGTGATTCCAGTTCACGGATTCGGTTTCGCTGAGCTCGCGCAGTACCTTGGTCCTGACCAAGCGGTCGATCCACTCGGTTGAGCGCTTGCGGTCGATGAGCACGCTGGCCACCCGCGTGATCGGCGCTTCCACGAAGCCTTCGCCGCGGAGCGCGACCACGTCGCTGCCCGGAACTTCGCGGCGGAACATCCGAATGCCGTCCTCTTGGTCGAACTGCTCCCAGGCGGGGCCCTCGCGTTTGGGGGAGGCTGGTGCTGGGCCGATGGTGGCGGGCGGGGCCGCGACCGCGAGGCTTTCGGCCGCCAAGAGGGAAGCGAGGCTCAGGGCAAGCGGACGTAAGCGCATGCCCGCCATGCTAGCCGATGCTGGCGCTAGCCGGAACGCCGATCGGAAGCGGCCTCGACAGGCGCGATACTCACGCGGATCCGGGTGGCGCTGCCGGGCTCGTCGGGCCGGTAGGCGGGCAGCAGGGCCGCCGAACTGCGCCGCAGCGGAGCCGGCACGGGGGCGCGCGGCGCTTCTGCGCTGACGGTCGCCACGCGGAAGGCCGTCAGCTCCTCCTCGACAATGCGCTCGGCGCTCAGCGCCTCCAGCTGGCGGGAGGCGCGCGTGGACGTGGGCGCCCCGAGCTCGGTTTCGGCCAAGCTGCGATGACGCGTGGCGCTGGCGAGCTGAAACACGTTTTCGAGAGCGTCGCTCAGCGTGCCGGCTGCTCTGGCTTCCACGCAAGCCGCATCGATGCAGGCCGCGTAAGAGGTGCCGTCCTCGCCAGCGTCGAGACCCGCCGCCTGCCGCAGCAAGTGACGCACGACTTCTGAGCCGGTCGCTTCAGTCGTCCTCACGTTCGCGAAGTCACTGAAGTTTCGTCCCAGTGACCACAGGCTCGCGAGCAGCGGCGTGAAGGCCGCGCGCCGGCCGGCCTCCGTTGAGTACAGATCGATCGACGTTGCCGTGCACACCACCGCTAGAGGCGCCCCCGCCGCGCGAGCGCGCATCAACCAGTGCCCCACGTCCTCGGCGCGCAGCTCAAGCACGGCGCGGGTCCTGCTGGGGGCTGAACCGAGTGCGATCGAAAGTAAGTGAAGCGATGATTCGTCGGCGGTGGTCATGCGGGTGATTCACTGGTTAGGAACGGCCCGCGGCCTCCAAGAGTTGAGGGGGTTCCACGCCGGCCGAGCGGGGCGAGCCCCTAAAAAGCTAGAAAGGTGGGCGCTCGGGTGAGGTTGTCGTACCCGCCGCCTCTCCCGAGCGGGGTCCTCAGGTATGCTGCCCGTCATGCAGCCGCCGGAGCTCGAGCCCGAGGATCTTGCCAGTTTGGCCATCTTTCCGCTGCCAAGTGGGGCGTTGTTCCCGGGAGCGGTCCTGCCCCTACATGTGTTCGAGCCGCGCTACCGTGAGCTGGTGGGTGAGGCGCTTTCGGGCCGGCGGCTCATCGCGGTGGCTCGGCTCAGGCCTGGCTTCGAGCAAGACTACCAGGGGCGTCCGCCGGTGTTTGACGTCTGCGGCGCGGGGTTCATCATCAACCACGCCGTGCGCAGCGATGGTCGGCGCGACATTGTCCTGCGCGGGCTCTCGCGGGTGCGCATTTTGGAGGAGCTGCCGGCGGAACGCGCCTTTCGTCGCGTGCGAGCGGTGCTCGTGCCCGACGCGCCCGCTGAGCCGGCGTTGGTCGCAGCGTGGCAGGCCAAGCTCGCCCTGCTTTGGGTGCGCCTTTCGCCGCACCTGCCCGAGCAGGTGCGAGATCTGCAGGCACTCATCCGCGGGGCAGACACGGCCGGCGCCTACGCTGACCGTTTGGCCGCCGCGATGGTCGCTGACCCTGAAGCCAGCCAGGAGCTGCTCGCCGAGGCAGATCCTGCGGAGCGCCTGCGGCTTCTGACGGGCCGGCTCCAGGAGCTCGCGGACGCTCTTTCCCCTGCGCAGGCCCAGGACGCCAGAGCGCTCAACTAGCGGTCAATCGGCTCAGCCGCCCTGGAGCGACGCCAAGTGCTGGCGATGCTGCTCTTGCAGAGAGACGTAGTCTTGCTGGCTCAGCCCGAGCGACTGAGTGATTTGCCGGAGCAAGTTGGTTTCGCTCAGCGCTAGCGCGGCGTCGGCTGCCGCGAGGCCTATCAGGGCCGCCAAGACCTCTCGGCGAAGTTCCACATCCGCGAGGTCGACCAACGTCCTGGCGTAGCGCGGTATCTGCACGGTCGAGATTTCGACGATGTGTTCGCGCAGAACCTTACAAATGGCGTCGATGCCCGACTCTGTCATTCCGTGCACGCGCGAGAGCTCATGGCGGACGCGCGCTTCCTCCGCGGCCGAGTAGTGTCGATCCGCATAGGCGACGGCGCCGAGCAGTCCGGCCATCGACACCACGACATTGAGCGTTTCGGCATCGGCACTCGCGAGCTCGCGCTTCACTGCCTGGGCTAGCGCGTCGGCGCCCGAAAGCGGCGCGAGGGACGTCTCACTTCGGAGCCAACGACCGAACATAGCTCTCCTCATAGAGCGGGAAGCGTGGCTCGGCTAGACGGGTCAGCGTTGCCCGTCGGCTTCGATGAGTCGGACAAATCGAGCGCGCCGTTTAGCGGATCTGGTTCGTAAGTCATTGGTATTATTGTGTAAAATGATGCGCTCGGTCGCCCGCGCTACGCGCCGTCCGTGCCGGAGCCCCACTCCCTGCTACAACGCGCCCCGCGACCTGCGCCCCCCTGTTGCGGTTGCCCCCTAATGCCAGAGCCAGAAGCGATGCCCGAGTCCGAACCCGATTTTTCTCAGCTGCTCGGCCCTGGCATGGCGGCCGCGCTGGCCAAGAAGGGATACAAGACGCTCACGCCGGTTCAGCTCTCCGTGCTCGAGCCAGGCCTCGAAGACCGCGATCTCCGCATCAGCTCTCAGACCGGATCGGGCAAGACGCTGGCAATAGGCTTCGTGCTCAAGGCGGCAGTTGCCGGCGGGAAGGTGAAACCCTCGCCCGTGGCGCGCCCGCTCGCGCTAGTGATTGTGCCGACGCGCGAGCTGGCCAAGCAGGTGCATGATGAGCTGGGTTGGTTGTATGCGCCGATGAACCTGCGGATCGCGGCGGTGACGGGCGGCGCCGTGTATCGCGACGAACACCGCGCGCTCTCGCAGGGGCCGGCGATTGTGGTGGGCACGCCGGGTCGCCTGCTCGACCACTTGAATCGCGGCGGCATCGAGGCCAGCGACGTGGCGGCCGTCGTGCTGGACGAAGCGGATCGCATGCTGGATCTAGGCTTCCGAGACGAGCTGGAGGCGATCCTCGCGAAGGCCCCGCCAGGGCACCGCACGCACTTGGTTTCGGCCACCTTCCCGCGCGACGTGGCGGCGCTTGCTGACCGCGTGCAGCAGAATCCGCTGCGGATCGAGGGCACGCCGCTGGGGACCGCCAACCGTGATATCGACCATATCGTGTACCTGGTCCATCCGCGCGAGCGCGTGGACGCGTTGATCAACGTGCTCTTGCACCACGCCGACGAGCAAACGCTGGTGTTCGCGCGCACGCGCGCGGATGTCTCGGAAATCACCCGAGAGCTGCAACACGCTGGCTTCGCCTCCGGCTCCCTGTCGGGCGAAATGGATCAGCATGCGCGCAACCGCGCGCTGGCCGCCTTCAAGAACGGTGAGATCCGGGCCTTGATCGCCACCGATGTCGCGGCTCGCGGCATCGACGTTCAGGACATCGGGCGCGTCGTGCAGATCGATCCTCCCACCGATCCTGACACATACACGCACCGTAGCGGACGCACGGGCCGAGCGGGGCGCAAGGGGACCAGCGCGCTCTTGGTGCCGCCCGCTGGGCTCCGGCGGACGGCCGCGCTGCTGCAGCGCGCGCGCGTCGTGTATCGCATCGAGCCCGTGCCCACCGCCGGCGCGATTCGGTCGGCTCAGGACGAACGCTGGCTGAGTGAGCTCACTCAAGATGCGGAGCGAGACGTGCCAGAGCGGGTCCAGGCCCAGGTGAAGCGCATCGTCGAGGGCGGCTTGGCCGAGCGGGCGCTGGCCCAGCTGATTGTGAGCGTGCGGCGAGCGACGGGCGAACCGCGCGACGTGACGCCGCTCTTTCCTGAGCCGGAGCGCGGCGGACGACGAGGGCCCGAGCGACCCTTCGCCGGCCCGGCGCGCGGGCCCGTCCCGGTGCGCAGCAGCGCCGCTCGACCGCTGCCCTTCCGCAACGGCGACTCGGGCACCGCGGAGCCGCGGCGACCGTTTCCGGAGCCTCGCCGCGACTCCAGTTTTCCCGAACGTGGACCCCGGGGTCCCGAGCGCAACGGCGGCCCGGCCGAGTGGGTTTCGTTTCGCATCTCATGGGGCGAGACGCACGGTGCCGACGCGCGGCGTCTGGTCGCGATGCTCTGCCGTCGAGGAAATATTCGTGGTTCGGATATCGGGGCCATTCGGGTCAACCGGGCGTTCTCCGCGGTCGAGGTCTCGGCGCAGGTTGCCCAAGCGTTCGCCGAAGCCACGCGCGCTCCGGATCCGCGGGATCCCAGGGTTGAGGTGACGCTGCTTCAGGGCTCGCCGTCAGAGCAGGAGTCGCCCGCCCCGCGTTTGCCGCCCCAGCGCCCGCGCGCTGATCTGCCCCCGTCGCAACACCGCCCGCCCCGCGACGCTGCGACGTTCGCCCGACCCCCGGCCGGCCCGCCCCGTGGGTTCGCGCCCGCGCCGCGGCGTGAGTTCGCGCCCAGGCCGAGCCCCGCCGGCGCCCGCGCAGCGCCCGCCCCCGCGCCCCGCGAGGCTCGCTCTAGGCCGGTGCGCGAGGCGCCGTCTAAGCCCGTGCGTGAGGCGCCTTCCAAGGCGGTGCGCGAGGCGCCCTCCAAGCCGCTACGCGATACGCCGCCCAAGCTTCCTTCCCGCCGCATCGTGGTCAACGCGCCGCCGCCCCGAGCCCGCCCGAAGAAGAAGTAGCGGCCCACGGTTTTCGCACTAGTCTGCGGCCTCCCCAGAGGAGAGCCGAATGAAGACCATTGCTGCTGTGGCGTACGAAAAGGGCAAGCCGCTCGTGCTCGAGACGGTGGACCTAGAAAGGCCCAAGGCCTTCGAGGTGCTGGTCGAGCTCAAGGCGACCGGGGTGTGTCACACCGACGAGTTCACTCGGTCGGGCGCCGATCCGGAGGGCTTGTTTCCCGCCATCCTGGGCCACGAAGGCGCGGGCGTCGTGGTCGAGGTGGGTCCCGGGGTGACCCAGGTGGTTCCCGGAGACCACGTGATCCTGCTCTACACGCCCGAGTGTCGCGCCTGCAAATCTTGCCTCTCTCGCAAGACCAACC
Organism: Myxococcales bacterium; assembly: GCA_031408355.1. Lineage (GTDB taxonomy): Bacteria > Myxococcota_A > Polyangia > Polyangiales > Polyangiaceae > PMG-095. The sequence continues at coordinate 3,494 of JANNWK010000483.1, read as the reverse complement.
TGTGCACGGCGATCCGGGCGACGCAGGGCCAGGGCTTGATGCCTGACGGCACGAGTCGCTTCTCCATCGGCGGCAAGAAGATCCACCACTACATGGGCTGCTCCACGTTCGCTCAGCACACGGTCCTGCCCGAGATCGCCGTGGCCAAGGTGCGGAAAGACGCCCCGTTCGACAAGATTTGCTACATCGGCTGCGGCGTGACCACCGGCATCGGCGCGGTGCTGTTCACGGCCAAAGTCGAGCCCGGCGCCAACGTGGTGGTGTTTGGGCTGGGCGGCATCGGCTTGAACGTGGTGCAGGGCGCGCGCTTGGCCGGAGCCGACAAGATCATCGGCGTCGACACCAACCCAGAGCGCGCCGGGATCGCTCGCCAGTTCGGCTTGACCCATTTCGTTGACCCGGCCGCGCTGGGTACGGATCTGGTAGCGCACCTCGTCGAACTCACCGGGGGCGGCGCTGACTACAGCTTCGAGTGCGTGGGCAACGTGAGCTTGATGCGCCAGGCGCTGGAGTGCTGCCACCGCGGCTGGGGCGTGAGCGTGGTCATCGGCGTTGCGGGCGCAGGTCAGGAGATCTCGACTCGCCCGTTCCAGCTGGTGACCGGTCGGGTTTGGAAAGGCAGCGCGTTCGGCGGCGCTCGCGGCCGCAGCGACGTGCCAAAAATAGTCGACTGGTACATGGACAAGAAGATCGCCATCGACCCGCTCATCACGCACACGCTCCCGCTCGAGCGCATCAACGAAGCCTTCGACCTCATGCACGAGGGCAAGTCGATTCGAACGGTGATTCAGTACAGCTAAGGGCTGGGGCAAGCGCCCCGCAGCATGGCCGTGGCCGGCGTTGGACTCGTCGCCCAACCCCGAACGTCTCCACGCCCAGATGAAGGCGACCCGCCAGGCCATGTTACAAAGGGCATCCGATGGCGCCCGTGGTCCCCGACCCCAAACGAATTCGCAGCTTCAAGAATGCTGCGGCGTTCGAGACGTGGCTCGCGAAGAACCACGCGCGCGAATCTGAGCTCTGGCTGCAAATCCACAAGAAGGACTCAGGGCTTCCGACGGTGACCTACCCGGAGGCGCTCGATGCCGCGCTGTGCTGGGGCTGGATCGATGGCCTCAAGAAGTCATTCGATCAGAGCTCGTTCCTCCAACGGTTCACGCCGCGTAGGCCGAAGAGCGTATGGAGCCAGGTCAACCGCCGTCACGTCGCCCGCCTCATCGCCGCTGGCCGAATGACCGAGAACGGTCAACGTCACATCGATGCCGCCAAGGCGGACGGACGATGGGATTCTGCCTATGCCCCGGCGAGCCAGATGACCATCCCGGACGACTTGGCCGCGGCAATCAGGGCCGACCGAAAGGCGCTCGCCACGTTCAACGCCCTTTCCAAGCAGAACCTGTACGCCCTCGCGTATCGCACGCGCAGCGTGAAGACGGCGTCAGCGCGCGCGGCCAAGATTGAGCGCTTCGTCGCGATGCTCGCCCGCGGAGAGACCCTCTATCCGCAAACGGCGAAGTAGGAGGCGTCGTGTCGCGCAGCCAAGCAATTCAAGGGCTTGCCGCGCCGACCCTCGCCCGGCGAGCGCAAACTCAGGGACAGCTACGCCATACAACCAACTGCAGCTCCACCGGCAATGCCGCACCTCGCGCTGGTTGGTCAGCTTGGCTTAGAATTCACCCAGCAACGCAAAGCCCGGATAGATGATCCAGCTTTCGATCGCGATGTCGCGCTCGCTATCCAGGAAGTTCAGCTTCGCGTTGGTCCAAAAGCGAGCGAGCGTGAGCTCGAACGCGAAGAACACGTATTTGTAGCCGAGCGCTCCACCCAGCTGACCACCCACGTAGTTGCCCGTGCCGTCGAGTGAAGCCAGCACCACCTTGTCGGTGTCGAGACCCGGCACAGCGGGTTGTTGAAATACCAGCTCTGTCCCATAGAACGTGAAGAGCGCCCGCGGCCCCGCCCACCAGCGGTACCAGTCGCCATGCGCGCCGACGAGCAGGGGAATGTCCAGCTGCCAGCGCGTGAAGTTTTCCAACGTGAGGACCGGGATCTGATCCTTGATCGGGAACTCGTAGACGTAGCGGCCACCTCCGAGCCCCACGCTCAGGTCCACGTCGTGTCGCGCTTGCTCGAGGATCTGGTAGCGCGCGCCGAGGCGCCAGGCGCCGACCGAATAGCGGCCACTCAGCTCGAACCGATCCAGCAACGTGTAGGCGAGACCGAAATGCGGAGTCGCCGAGGGCGGGTTGAGGGCCAGCGAAGCACCGGCCTGGAACAGCTTCTGTTGTTCGGCCTCGGTCAGCTCACGTTCGCGTGCGTCACCGGAGAGCGTCTCACCAGCCTCGACCAACGCGACGATGCTGCCGGTTGGTATCGAAACATCCAGGCCCATCTCGGCCTGCACGTGCTTACGTGGCGCGACATGTGCCGGGGTAAAGCTCGACAAGGCCGGTGCGCAAGCCACGAACAGTGGCAGGAGAGTAGCGACGTATTTGCTCACGGTCTCTCTCTGCGAGATTAGTTCGAGCAAAGCTGGCTTGGGTAGTAGGGAGGCAGGGAAGGGATGAAGCGAGCGCCAAAATCCGGGGATAGTTGCGCTGGAATGTTCGGGGCCGCGGGCCGGAGAGCTACTGAGCGACGCCCACAAAGCTCAATCAACAATGGCGCACGGTTGCGCTGGAGTGGACCGTCTTCGCAACTGGGGGGCCGACTCGGGCTGCTGGCTATGGTACAAAAGTCGTCTGGTTTCGAGGACACTTTGAAGAAACTTTCCCACGCTAACAGCTGAGCACCTAAGGGCAGCAGTGGCTGGGCACGAGGACTACGAGGTTTGGTCCTGAGCGCAGGCCGCGGGCCGCACGCTCCTAACCCAGGACTTGGATTTTTGCCTGGAAATTTGAAAAGGAAGTCGCCTTCACCCGCAAGCGGCTCCGGGCGCCTCGCAGCGACTCGGCCTCCTGCTCGACGCAGGGCAAGCAACGCCGTGAGGTATTTGGCGCTGTTGCTCGGTGCCTGTTCGGCGCGGCCCGCAGCGCTGCCAGCGGAGAAGCCACAGACGGCCGTCGGCGCCGCGCAAGCGCTGCCGCCAAGCGCGAGCATCACGCCAAGCGCCAAGCCAGCCTTAGCGCTTGGCGACTTGCCAGCGATAGTCGACCCGCGCGTCGCGCAGCGCTTTGCTGAAGTTCTGGCGCTGAGGGATCCCAACAACATGATGTGGGCGCAGCAACAGACGCCGCCCGAGCGCTGGCGCGGGCTTGCGACACCGCTGAAGCGCCCTTATCCGGGTGTGCCGTACAGCGACGTACGTGCCTTCACGTTCGGCAACGACCGAGCTCCCTTTCGCAATCGCGGCATTGCGCTGCTCGATCGCAAAGTCCCCGGCTGTGGCACGAGAGCGGTCGCCAAAGACGGCACGCTCTGCCCATCGCTGAACGCGCCGGGCAAGCGGCTCACGCCGGCTCAAGTCGAGCGCTTGCTCAACGCGCTGGAGGAGG
>JANNWK010000482.1:0-3906 GCA_031408355.1 Myxococcales bacterium | reverse complement strand
GGCCCCTCAACCCAGTGGTCGCCTGCCTTCTCGGTCCGTTGTCGCGGCGCCGGTTCGGACAGAACCAACGCAGCCTTTTCGGCTTTCTTGGATCGGCCGAGCCATTCGGCTTCCAGGATTTCCTCCGTAGTTCTCCAAGCGGATCAACCGCGCTGTATGACGTCGGGTGGCTCTGGAGTTATCTCAGGGCGAACCTGGAGCCGTCCATCCTAGCTTCGCCAGACGGCCACCGATGGGCAGTGGCGGTCGATGCTATAGAGCGATGCGAGGCCCGGGATGGCGGCGATGCCGACCTACGCGTACTTAAGGCTATAGCGCTCGTCGACCTGTTCCGCGAGCGCTCCGGTCTCGTCGCGAGCGTAGCCATCTTAGGAGCTGCGCTAAGCGATCTTTCCGGTGTCGAGATCGAGGAGGCCCTTATTCGCCTTCGAAACCGGTCGCTGATTGTGTTTCGGCGGCACCTCGGGGGCTACTCGCTGTATGCTGGCTCCGACTTCGATATCGAGCGGGCGGTCGAGGAAGCCCGCTCACAGACGGTGGGTTGCGACTACTCGCGACTGCGTGTCACTGGAGTACTCACACCTATACTTGCCAAGCGCCACTACCACGAGACCGGAGCCATGCGGTGGTTCGACGTGGATGTGGCGACTCTCGAAACGGCCGATCAACAGGTGGCTAGTCATCGCTTCGGGTCCGGAGCGGCGGGCCTCTTTCTCTTGATTGTTAACGACGGCGGAGCAAGCCCAGCAAAAGTCCGCAGGGATGCTGCGCGTCTAGATAGCGCTATAGGTGGCCGGCCGATCGCCTACGCGGTGTCCGGCGACAGCTACATGTTGCGCGAGCTCACTTTAGAGTTATTGGCCTTAGAGCGAATACAGGAAACTAGGCCGGAGCTTAAGGGCGACCCGGTAGCACGACGGGAAGTGGCGGGCCGCATTGCCCGTCTCGCTTCTGAGCTCGAGGACAGGCTTCGCGACGCGCTTGGATCAGTGTCATGGCACGCTCCTGCTCTCGAGCGGTCGGATTTGACTGGACAGCGCGTAGTGGGCGCTGCGGGCCTCTCACTTATGGCGTCCCGTATGGCCAAAGCGCTCTATCCGGCGACACCCCTAGTCAGGAATGAGCTGGTGAATCGCTCACGTCCGTCCTCCAATGCGATGGCGGCGGTCAGGGCGCTGATGACCGCCATGGTCGACAGTTGCGAGCACGAAAGGCTCGGCATCTCGGGCTATCCCCCGGAGGCAGGGCTGTACGTCTCGATTTTGGGGCGAACGGGTCTCCATGTCCGTGGTAACGACGGCGTGCATCGGTTTGTCGAGCCCTCGGGCGAGTCGGATCCCGCACGGTTAGCTCCGTTGTGGAAGAGCGGCGATGAACTGCTGGCCTCTTCTAAGGACGGCGCAGCAATGGCGGCGCTCTTCACTATGTGGCGGGAGCGCCCATTTGGGGTGAAGGACGGTCTGCTGCCAGTATTGGGGCTTGCCTTCATGCTTTCGCGCAAGGATCGTCTAGCGATCTACCTCGACAACCTCTTCTGCCCTGTCATTGGGGACCTGCTCGTCGATCGAATGCTGCAGGATGCCAATAGTGTACGGATGCGGCTGAGCACGGTGTCCGATCGCGACGGGGCCATACTGAAGGGCGTCGCCGACGTGGTGAGCTCCTTCGGCGGGGAAAAAGCACTGGCCGATCCACTGGCAATTGCAAGGCAGCTCGTCTCGATCGTGATGACGGCTCCTGGTTGGACTAGGCGGACCGCGCGAATCGGCCGGGCAGCGCTGAAGGTGAGGGACCTAGCCGTCGCGGCGAACGACCCCAATAAGCTTCTGCTCGACGATCTTCCGTTGATCGCTGGGGCTGACGCAGACGTTCCAGAGGTGATCGCGGTTCTCCGCGAAGGGTTGGAAGATCTGACCGGCGCCTACGACGGGCTGCTTACGGACATCCAGACCCTGCTCGTGCAGGAGCTTCGAGCAGAACAGTCGGCTGACGGGCTCCAGGCCCTGAGAGAGCGGGCGCGGCGGATTATTGGTCTCACCGGCAACTACCGCCTCGACGCGTTCGCCACGCGCTTGGCGGGGTTCGACGCCTCCCGTGAGGGTGTAGAGGGGCTCGCGAGCCTTGCAGCAAACAAGCCCCCGCGCGACTGGGTTGATCGCGATGTCGACGCCGCTCGAGTAGAACTAGCCGCCCTTGCGCAGCAGTTCCTGCGGGGTGAGGCATTTGCTCATGTCGGCGGGCGAGGGCTCGAGCGGTTCGCCATCGCGGTCTACATGTCCGACCCGGCAAGGGCCGCGCTCGTCACGCCGGAGATCAGCGTGGACGGCGCCGGTATGCAGCAAGCAAGAGGCATCGCCGGGAAGTTGCTTCGATCGATCGGCAACAACGTGCCCAGGGACGTGGCGATTGCGGCTGCGGCCGAGCTACTTGCAGGGCTCGCCGAGCAGGGTCCCGACGCTAAGCTGAACCCAGTCGGCAACCGTAAGGAGGCGAGTACATGAGCCGCAAGCGTCACGTGGTGGGACTCTCGGGCGGGCGCGATAGCGCCGCTCTCGCAGTCCACATTGCGCAGGTTCGGCCGGAGCTCGAGGTCGAGTATTTTTTTACTGATACCGGCAAGGAGTTACCTGAGGTTTATGAGTATCTAGGACGGCTCGAGGGCTTCCTGGGCAAACCAATCATGCGGCTGAACCCGGACCGGGACTTCGATTTCTGGCTGAGGCAGTATAATTCGTTTCTGCCTAGCCCAAGGACGCGCTGGTGTACCCGGCAGCTCAAGATCCGTCCGTTCGAAGACTGGCTCTGGCCGTCACTGGACGCCGGCGACGAGATTGTAAGCTACGTGGCCATCCGTTCGGACGAGAGCTACCGCGAAGGCTATGCCTCGACGCACCCCAATCTTAGCGTCGAGCTTCCCTTCCGCGTGGCGGGGATAGACAAGGCAGGCGTGATCGACATCCTTGAGGCAAGCGGCCTTGGCCTTCCTGCTTACTACGAGTGGCGGTCTCGCTCAGGATGCACATTTTGCTTCTTCCAGCAGAAGATCGAGTGGGTGCGACTGATGGAGAGGCACCCAGAAAGCTTTGAAGAGGCCAAGTCATACGAAAAAAACGCAATCGAGCATGGCTCCCCATTCACATGGAGCCAAGGTGAGTCCCTCGATGAGCTCGCTCGACCGGAGCGTGTGGAGCAGATCCGTGCCGACCACGAACGCCGGGTACAGCGGGCGATGGCCCGCAGGCCTCGCAATCCACTCAGGCCTGACGACATGGTCATTGATAACGACGAACTCTACGGACAAGCGAAGATGTGCCTGACATGCCATAAGTGAGGGTCAGTCACCGTAGCGAGACAATCTCTGAGTAGTTCGGCGTGTCGATCTTAAACCGGTCGCCAGCGAAGTATATAAGCCAGCGCAACAGGACCTGGAGCGAGGCCTGCCTCTGTGCATGGGTCGTATCTGGCAAGACCGTTCGCAACATTTCCGTAAGCGCGCCGAACCGCTGAGGCTGCCAGAGCACGGCCTCGAGAGCCTGAACTGCGCGCGTATCTAGCAGCCGGGCTCTTACAAATTCGTAGAATGCGATACGGCTCAGCGCTGGCGGAATCCGAAGGTTCAACAGATCTACGAGCGCAGGGTCATTGGCGCGCGCTGAGGAAAGCCATTCGGCGTCCCGGTAGAGGGAGAACAATCGATCAGGCGAGCGGAATAGCGGCATCCACGGGAGCGACGGCGTGTTCATCCACTCCACGTCCGGTTCTAGTGCTTCTGGATCGCTCGCCGGCCGATAGGGTGGGAGCGCGTCCGCTGCCAATTGCATGGCTTCTGCGTCCGCAAGTGTAGCCCGCCGGCTTCTGCTTCGCAGTTCCGCTCGTAGGAGCAGCGCTGCAGCAGGATCTGCGCCG
>JANNWK010000481.1:0-5761 GCA_031408355.1 Myxococcales bacterium | reverse complement strand
GCAACCCCTTACGTTCGCGACGCTCTGAGGTTGTTGCGCTCCCGCCTGTATGCCGCGCTTTTTAGACGCCCACGGCGCCTGAGCGAACCCGTGCGCCGGCGGCGCGCTCGCCGGCGCAGGCGCGGGGTGGCGCTGATTTTGGTCCTCAGCTCATTGACGATTCTGACCGTCATGCTCTCGGAGATCCAGGATGAGAGTTCCGCGGAGCTCGGTAGCTCGCTTAGCGCGCGTGACGCCGTCGTAGCCGAATACGCTGCAAGGAGCGCGGTCAACTTGTCGCGCTTGCTCATCGCGGCCGAACCGACGATCCGTAAGACTCTGGCGCCGCTGTTCATGTTGATGAAGAGCGGGCCGCCGCAGATCCCGGTCTGGGAGTTCACTGACCGGGTGATGGGCGCCTTCAACGATGCCGAGGGCGCCGAAGGCTTCAAGGCGCTGGGCGGCTTCGATCTGAGTCGGGGCAAGAACCTGGGTCTGACCGGGGCGGGCTTCGAGCTTCGCGTGATCGACGAAGATTCGAAGATCAACCTGAACGAGCCGGCGCGCGGCGGCGCATTTTCCCAGGCCAGGCTGGCGGCGCAGCTGATCGGACTCATGGGCGGGCCTCAGAACGATGCGCTGTTCGAGGGGCGTGACGCTGACGGCAACTTCTCCGACCGGCAGAGCATTTGCTCAGCGGTCATCGATTGGTCCGATCCGGACCAAGACAGCTACGTCTGCGACCCGAACAACGTGACGGCGCAGACGGCTCCCGCCGAGGACTCGTACTACGAGCTCTTGAAGCGGCCCTATTCGCGCAAGAACGCGGCGTTCGACAGTCTGGACGAACTGCACAAGCTGCGCGGATTCGGCGAAGACTTCTGGGCGACGTTCGTCGATCCGGATCCGGAGAAGCCTGACAAGCGCACCGTGACGGTGTGGGGGCAGGGGGCTATCAACGTCAACACCGCCAACCCGCAGACGCTGCTCGCCTTCGTGTGTTCCAGCGCGCCCGCGGCGCGCGCCTGCAATGACGTCGCGGAGGCGCAGAAATTCCTGATGATGGTGACGATGCTGAGGGGCGCAATGGCCGGCGTGCCGCTCTTTTCCTCGCCCAAGATGTTCATCAACGCCCTAGGCAACAAGGGACCCTTCGGAGAGATCTTCAAGGGGGTAGGCATGGAGCCCGTACCGTTCCTGTCAGAAGATCAGGCGACCAAGATGGTTTCGGTCGAAAGTAAATTGTTCAGCATCTACGCGACGGGCGTGGTGAAGGCCGGCAAGCGCGAGACTCGGGTGCGTGTCCACGCGGTCGTCGACTATCGCAACGCCCCTCCGCCCGGCGCCGCCACAGCCCTGAACCAGGCAGCCGCCGTGGTGGCCGCCCAGGCCGCGCTCCGGGGCGGCACGCAAGCTGCGGCCGCTGCCGGGGCCGCTCAGCCCGATCTGACTGCCGCGCTCGCCGGAGCGCTTCGCCCCAACCCCGGCGGCACCATTATCCACTATAAGGTCGAATAAGAGATGGCAGGTTTCGTCGGCATCGACTTGGGCAGAACGCACGTGAGAGCCGCGCTTATCCGCGTCGGATACAAGCGGCTCGCGCTCGAGCGCATCGAAGAGGTAGCGATCGACTCGGTCGAATCCGTGGAGCGCGCGCTTCAGCTCGTGGCTGTCCCGCTTTTGGAGCACGCGGACGGCCTCGGCGTGGCGATCAACGGCGACCAATGCTTCACGCACCGGATTGCCATTCCTGTAGCCCCACAGCCGCGGCTCGACGAGGTGCTGCCCTTTGAAATTGAGGCGCAGGTGCCGGTGGACATCGACGAGCTGGTTTTCGACTACCGCGCGCTGAGGCGCGGAGCGCCGGGCGACCCCGTTCAGGTCTTGACGGCCGCCGCGCGGATCGACGCCGTGAGTGCCCGCATCGAGCTGTTCGCGCGGGCGCTCTCGCGGCAACCTGACCGCGTCGGTTGTGGGCCGATTGCTCTGGCGAACCTGGCGGGCGTGGTGAGCTCGCTGCGCGGCCCCGGCCCGTTCGCGCTCATCGACTTGGGCGCGCTGGGCACCGAGGTAACGGTGCTGAGCTACGGCGAGGCCGTGTTCGTGCGGACGCTCTCTCAGGGCGTGGCCGGCTTGCCTGCCACGGCGAGCGCGCTGGCGGGCGAGCTGCGCCAAACGTTGCTATCGGCGGCCAACGCCGTCGGCGGCGAGATCCAGGCGGCCTACTTGGTTGGGGGCGGTTCCGCGGCACAAGGCGCGGCAGAGTACCTGGCTTACGAGTCCGGAGTGCCGATCACGGCCCTGCCAGCCCTGGAGCTAGAGGGGATTTCGGAGGAGCGGGCGCTGGCTGTGCCGCGCTTCGCGAAGGCCGTGGCACTGGCGTTGGGCGCCGCGGGTCGGGGGCGCGACGTGGACTTGCGCAAGGGCCCGCTCGCGTTCCAGCGGGGCTTCGGCTTTCTGAAGGAGAAGATGCCGGTGCTGAGCGGTTTGGGAGCGGCGATCGCCATCAGCTTCGCCTTCTCGAATTGGGCCGAAATGCGCGCGCTGGATCGCGAGCACGCGGTGCTTTCCGCGTCGCTCGGCGCGGTTTCCAAGGCAGTGTTGGGCGAGACCGTGGAGGATAGCGAAGCTTCGGCGGCCGCGCTGCAGCGCGCTCAAGTGAGCGACGAAGTTGACCCGATGCCGCACATCGATCCGTTCGACGTGATCGTTTTGCTCTCGCGGGTCATTCCCACCAGCATGACCCACGACATCGAGGAGTTCGACATGCAGCGCGGGCACGTCAAGGTGTCGGGTGTCGTCGGCTCCACCTCTGACGCTGAGACCATCAGCACCGAAATGGGCCAGCAGCGCTGCATCAGCGAAGCCAAGATCGCCAAGGTAACCCAGGTCGTCAACAGCGAGCGTCAGAAGTATGTGCTCGAGTTCGACGCCAAGTGCCCAGAAGACGCGGGTAGCAAGAAGAAGAAGGATGGCACGCCGGACAAGCCGGGCGCCGACAAGGAAAAGGAGCCGTCCCCGTGAGCCTCGCCGAACGCTTCAGCAGACTCGAACCACGTGAACGGCGCCTGCTCGGACTGCTGGGCGGAGTACTTGGATTTATGTTGTTTTTGGCGGTTCCAATCGGCGTGGCCGCGGCGGTCCACTCCCAGGCGAGCGAGAACGAGGCGCTGCGCGAGGCCATCGGCGACATCGAAGAGGCACGCGAGGCAGTCCTGAAGGCCAAGCTCGCGCGCGAGGCTGTGACGCGGCGCTATGCCAGTCCGGCCCCGCCCCTAGCCACGTTCCTGTCCAAGGTCGCGGCCGAGGTACAGCTTGAGATCCCGGAGAGCCAGGACCGGCAGGTCATGCCGCACGGCAAGCGCTACAGCGAGCGTTCCACGAAGATCGTGCTGCGCAAGGTTGGAATGCTCAAGCTCGTGAAGCTGATGGAAAAGGTTGAGACCTCCGGTCACCCCTTGGCGCTGGCGTCGCTCAACATTCGCAAACGCGGCAGCGAACCGGACTCCTACGACGTTGACATGGTGGTCAGTGCGTTCGATCGCAAGGCGCCAGAGCCGAAGAAAGCCGGGCCCACACCGGCTGCCAGCGTCCAAGGCGCCGACGAGGGGGAGGTCAGCCCGTGACGCCCCGTGTTCGCCAGATCCTGAAGTGGCTCGGTTACGCCGCCTTTTACTGCGTAACGCTGGTCGTATTCGCGTACCTCACGTTCCCCTACGAGCGCCTCGGCGACCGGATCGTCCAGGAGTTCAACCGGCGGCAGACGGGGCCCAAGCCCATGCGACTCAAGCTGGGCGACTTGAGCTCTTACTGGTTGAACGGTGTGGAGGCGGAGGATATCAGCCTGACCTCCGCGGGCGAACCGGATGAGCAGGGCAAGCCCGGCAAGCCGAAGGTTCTGAAGATTGACTCGGCGCACGCCTCGGTGTCGCTCTTTCGCCTGGTGTTCGGCACGGTGCAGGTGAGCTTCGGAGCAGAGGCCTTCGGCGGCGAGCTTTCAGGCTATACCTCGGACGCCGACGAAGGCCGCAAGCTCGAGGTCGAGTTGGACGGGCTCGATCTGGGGCAGGCGCCATTGATTGGGGACATCGTCGGCTTGCCGCTGGCGGGCACCCTGACAGGCACGATCGATCTGCTGTTGCCGGAGCAGAAGCTTGGCAAGGCGGATGGCGCGATCAATCTGAAGGTGGTCGGCCTGGCCGCTGGTGATGGCAAGGCTAAGATCCGCGAGACCATCGCATTGCCTCGTTTGGACGCCGGCGATTTGGTGTTTGAGGCCACGGTCAAGAATGGCCAGCTCAAGATTTCGAACCTGGCCGCCAATGGCCCGGATCTCCAGCTCGACTCGGAGGGGACCCTGCGCCTGCGTGAGGCGTTTGATACGAGCGTGCTGACCCTGACGTTGTCGTTCAAGTTTCAGGAGCGGTACACGAACAAGAGCGACATCACCAAGAGCCTCTTCGGTTCTGCCGGAATGCCTGGGCTCTTCGATCTGGATCCGAAGATGAAGCGCGCCAAGCGTCCCGACGGCTCGTACGGCTGGCGAGCGGTCGGCACCCTTGCGCGACTTAGTTTCAACCCGGCTCCAAGCACCGCGGGCGTGCCGGGAGCCAGCAAGAGCGCGCCAACGCTCGAGTAGGCGGGCCTGCTACGAGTCGATGCCGATGCCCAGCTGGCGGCGTAGCTGGAAGTAGTGGCTGCTCACGCTGAAAAGCACGAGTTCCTTCAGCCGCTCCTCCGTCGTCACGGAGCTGGTCGACTCGTCGGAAGCCTTGATGATCTGAGTGGCTGTCTCAAGATCGTGCGACAGCAGGAACCCCACGCGGTCGGCCGTGAGATCGACCCCGCGCACCCAACGCTTCAGGTCGAGTGCAGCGCCGGAGGTCAGTAGCCTGGCGACGACTCGGGTTAGATGGTCGCGAGCCTGGCCGGTGATGCCGGCTTCGAGGGCCTGCGTGGCCTCGCTGACGGCACCCTCGAGCTCCGGGCTGACCGGGAACTGTGGCGAGGACAGCTTGATGGCCGCGAACAGCCAGGCCTTCAGCACCGTGCCGCTCGATAGCAGGTGACGGAGGTAGAGGCCCGGTCGGAAGTAGCTGAGCTGCTGGCCCGCGATGAACGCTGCAGGTTGTAGCGGAACGTCCTGGCGCAGGGCCGTCTGCCCGAGCACCAGCGCGGGTTCGTGGGTGAAGAGAAACGACAGTCCGCCTGGATCGTTGGGATTCTCGAAGGCGTGTGGCGTCTCGATGCCGATCACGCCTGCGGCGTAATAGAGGCTCTGGCAGACGGGCGACGGGTGCTGCGTGACGTCGACCCTGTAGCTCGGGTCGTAGCCGAGCTCCTCGGCGGTCTGGCTGCGCCGCGCGATCACGGCCGGTTCGATGAGCGCGAATACGCCAGTCAAGAGCGCATCCGCGTCCGAGTGCATGACCTGGAGCAGCCAGTCTTCGTCTCCCAGCGTGGATTGGGCGGGCGCCGCTGTCTCGCTCTTCATGCGCTTGTAGAAGCGCTCCTCGTCTGGCTCAGCCAGATTCAATACGCTCAGCGTTTGGCACAGGCACCAGGAGGCGTCGGCCTGCTTGGTCTCCGTGTACAGCCGGCGCAGCGCCTTGTACGAGTCCGCGCGGAACGGGTTCTGACGCAACAGCACGGCCTGGCTGGCCACAGCCTTGTCTAGATGCTTCTCCGGATCCGTTGTGTAAAGGGCGCCCAGGTGCTCGGAGCGCTGCGTATTCTCGGGGTCCAACGTCTGCGCGGCTTCGTAGGCGTCGATCGCGTCGGC
>JANNWK010000480.1:0-3335 GCA_031408355.1 Myxococcales bacterium | reverse complement strand
CGAAGCCACGCCCGGCCTCGACTTCTTCCCCACGCGCCTGGAGAGCTTCGAGACGCTGAGTTCGCCAACGCGCGCACTCTTCACATTTGACGCGGTCGCGACCCTGAAGCAGCCGTCCATCTTCAACGGCCGAACGGAGGGCGCGCTCGCATTCAAGCACAGCACCTATCCACTGCTCTATCCGCTTCCGGCTGGCACCGATCCGAGCACCGAGGTCATCGTGGGCTACCACGCCCCGAGCGGACAGGTCAGCCTCAAGCGCAGCTTCTTTAGCCAGCGTGTGCAGCTTGAGCCCTCCTACAATGTGCAGGCCAAGTTCCCGTTCGCCTATCAACGGGGTCCGGCGCAGGGTGCCCAGGCCGTCGACCAGCTTGAGACCATTTGGGTGTCGTTCCCAAAGCTCACTGCAATTTTCGAGACCAGACCGGGCGATATCGTTCGTGACGACGACAAGCGCGATCTCGTCCTGTCGCTGCGCAACTCGCTGGAGGTCGCCGGCCTCAAAATCGGCGGGAAGCGACTGCTCGGCGGCTCGGTTTCAGACGTTCGCGTCGAGCCGGAGCTACGCGTGCAGCTGCCCATTGTCGGGAGAAAGACCGACGCGCGTCAGGTGGTGGGCGACCTCATCTTGGCCACCCGCTTCAAGCTAGGCTTCGTGCTGCTACCCGACTACGGCAGCAGCTTGCGCCCGCGGAAGGCCGGGGCGACGAGCGAAGAGCTGAAGAGCGAGCCGGTCATCAGTGATCAACAAAAGCTGCTCTTTCGCGCGTTTTACTCGGGTGGCGGCGAATCCAACCGCGGCTACGCCTTCCGGGCCATCAGCCCGCACGGGACGGTCGGCTTCCTCATCCCGACGGGGCTAAACTGCGTCACGATGGCGACCGACCTGGGTTGCATCCGCCCGCTCGGCGGCTTCACGCAATGGGAAGCGTCGCTCGAGCTGCGCTACTCCCGGTTTTACCCGCTCACCTTGGTCGCCTTCATCGACGGCAGCGACGTCACGCGCGACGTTGGCGTACTTCAGTTCCAGTACCCTCACCTGTCCGCCGGTCCCGGCGTGCGCTACGACACGCCCGTGGGCCCCATCCGCCTCGACTTCGGCCTGCGCCTGCCCGGACTACAAGCGCTCGGCCAGTCGGAGCTGCCAATCGAGCACGGGCAGGAGCGACCTGACCTCTTCGGTCTGCCCGGCGCCATCCACCTGGCCATCGGGGAAGCCTTCTAGTGGGTGGGACCCGGCCTGCGAAGCGCCACCGAGCGCTGCTCGTGGCAATTGGCCGCGTCGCGGCCGTGCTCGGCATCGTCGCACTGTTTGCTGCGGCAGCGACCGCGGCCTTGCTGCTTCATCTCAATCTGCCCGCGGCGCGCCGCGCCACTGCCAGCCTGCTCGATCAGGCGCTAGCCGGTCGTTTTCATGGCGAAGTGCGGATCGGAAAGATAACCAAGGTAACGGCAAGCCAGCTTTGGGCCAGCGACATCGTCGTTCGCGACGAAGCCCATCGGGTCGTGCTCAAGGTGAATAGCCTGAGCGTCGCCGCGGATCTGCTGGACATTCTGCAGCGCGTGGTCCTGGGCGGGGACAAGCTGACGGTCGTCATCGGTCACGTGCGAATCGATCGGGCGGAAGCCGCGATCCTCCCCGCAGCTGACGGCCTGCCGACGCTAGCGCGCGCGCTCACGCCCAGGGATAGCTCGGCGACCACGGAGCCCTCTCGCTACGTGCGCGTATGGCTCCCCGAGGTAGAGATAGGTCACGCCTTCGCGCGCGGCAGCCTCGGCGGCCAACCGGTGCTCGAAGCCGAGGTCACAGGGGCCCACGGTTCAGTGCTGGTGACCCCGAAGGGCGCGGCCGTCGACGTGCCTCGCTTCGCCTTGCTGGTGCGCGGCCTGGGCGGAGCCGACGCCAAGGGCATAGCATCGCTGCACGTGCGCGCGCCGGGGGCGGTCTGGAGTTCCCTGGACGGCTACCTGGGTGACGTGCAGTTCGGCAGCGTGCTGCGCTGGGACAAACAGGCCCTCGATCTGAAGGTCAATGTGCCTCGTGCCGAGCCGGCGGCCGTGCGCGCCGTGCTCGCCGAGTGGCCGCTCGTGGTCGACGCCGAGGCCAGCCTGTCGCTCAAGGGTAGGCCAGCGTCGCTCGACGTCGACCTTCACGCGAAGCTGGGAGCCGCGGCAACGCTGGCCTCACGCGGCACGCTCACGCTGGCCGGGCAGCCCGCGCTACAGCTCGACATCGCGGGCCGACAACTCGACCTGCGCGCGCTCTGGGCCTTGGCCCCGGCCACCTCGCTCAACGCAGACGCCAAGCTGGGGCTCCGCAGCGAAGCCGGCAGGCTGGTCGTCGACGTGAGCGGAGCGCTAGCGCCGACGCAGATTGAGGGTCAACAGCTACCCAGCATCGACATCACGGGCAGAAGCGCTCTAGGGAAATTTACTGCCAAGGCGCGCGTGCACGAGCTCAACGTGCCTTTGGACTTGACCGCTTCGGTCCACCCGGACGGAACGCTGGAGCTTGGCGCCGAAGCGCGGCGCGTCGACCTGGCCAAGGTCGAACGGCTGAAACCCTACCTGTCCGCCAAAGGCCAGGCCGACGTGCGGGCTTCAGCCACGTTGCGGCGCGACGCGCTTCACGCCAGCGTCACGCTCGATCTGCGCGGCCTCGAGTATCAGGGCATCACGCTCGGCAGCGGCCGCGTGTCGGCCACGGCGAAGGGCTCGACGGAGCGGCCGAAACAGCTGACCTTGAACGCCAGCCTGGTCGGCAAGCAGCTGCGAGCCGGTCGCTTCTCTTTTGCGGGCGTACGCGCTTTTGCCCACGGCCCCCTACTGCAGCCCAGGCTTAGCGCCGAGCTCACCGACGCTACCGGTCCCAACCTCGAGCTCAGCACCCAGCTGACTTCCGTTTCCCCCCTGGCGCTGCAAGCACTGAGCGTGGGGCTGTCTCGAAACGGCGTCGCAATCCAGGGACAAGTCGCAGCGCTTCAGCTTTCGGCCGGACGCTTGCTGATTCGCGATCTCACCCTGCACGGCGCGGCCGGTGAGTTCTCCGGCAACGCCGAGGTCAGCCCCAATGCGCTGAACGTCTCGGCGCACGGCCAGGCCCTCGACCTATCGGCGCTTTCGCGGATCCTCGGCCTGCCGCGCGGCGCTCTAGAAGGGCGCATGGATCTCGCGGCTCGGGTGGCCAGCTCCGGGGGCGCGGAGTCCGGTGAGTTGTCACTCTCGCTGCGCGAAGGTTCGCTCGGCAACCTCAACGGCGTCTCGGGCGAGCTAAGCGCCAAGCTAGACGGACCAGAGCTAGTTGGCTCCGCCAAGGGTCGCGTCGACGCGCTCGG
>JANNWK010000479.1:0-4150 GCA_031408355.1 Myxococcales bacterium | reverse complement strand
TCGTCGGCGAGCCGGACCTGCCAGCGCGATTGGGCTGCCTCAAGCGCCAGTAGCAGCTCGGAGACGTCCGTCCTGACGCCGCCAGAGTTCTCGACACCGGCCGCGTTGTCGCGATTGAGCTCGAACATGAGCTTCTCGCGGCGCTTGCCCCAACGCAGCTCGGCCTTGAGCTGAAGCTGCCCGCAGGCCAAAAGCGCCGGAAGCGACAGCGACAGCTCGAGCCCATATTTGGTGGTCGCGCCAAAAAGGCTGAGCGGGCCGTCGATCTCAAGCCGGTAGCCACCCGCCGCGAGCGGGAATATTTTGTACAAGAGCTGCCGGAACTTGAGCTTGCGAAAAAGCTCCCGGTACGCGTCCGGGCGCGCCGCCCTGACCTCCGCCTCAATGCGCACCGCGCGCAGCAGCACGGACTGTACCTGGAGCAGCTCGTACTCCGCCGCCAAGAGCTCTGGGCTCGGCAGCGCGCAAACTTGCAGACGCTGCGCGCTCCTCAGATCCGCGTACAGCGCTTCCTCGAGAGTCGCCGGCGTCAGCCCCGTTTCCTCAGCCACTTCGGCGAGCAGCGCATCGCGATTTAGGTGCTCGCCCTCCGCCAGTGCCGCGCGCCGCTCGGCAGCGCGGCCGAAGACAGCGCGCCGCACAGCCTCCGGATCGGCGCTGTCCGGTGCCGTGAAGATGGCTCGAGCGGCGACAAGGTGGGTGAGACCGAGCAGCAGCTTCCTCTCCTTGGCCTCCACCGGCACCGCTGCCCACGCGGATTCTACCTCGTCGCGATCGCGACCGAGGGATCCGACTCCGATCGCAGAGAGCGCGGTCAAGAGCTCGAGCGCCCGCGCCCGCTCTCTTTCGGAGAGCGGCGACAAGCTCAGTTTTCCTTCGCGTTTGCGGGCGCGGGTCAGCTCTGGAGGCAGCACTCAACCGGCTCCCGCGTAGGCGGAATGCTCGCGACGCCGCTCGGAGGTCCCTGACTCATTGGTGCGGGACGAGACCAGCTCGTACAGCACGGCGCGCTTGTCCCCTTGACGCCGTAGCACTCGCCCCAGCCGCTGCACGTGTTCGCGAACCGAGCCGCTACCCGACAAGACGATGGCCACGCTGGCGTCCGGCACGTCCACGCCTTCGTTCAGAACCTTCGAGGTCGCGATCGCCGTGTACTCCCCCGCCCTGAACCGTTCCAAGATCTCGCTGCGCTCTTTGAGCTTGGTCTGGTGGGTGATGACGGGGATCAGAAATCGCCGGGAAACTTGATATACGGTAGCGTTGTCCTGGGTGAATACGAGCGAGCGCTGCTTTCTGTGCACGCTGAGCAGGTGCTCGAGGTAGTCAAGCTTCGCGCTGGACGCCAAGGCCAGTTCGCGCTGCCTCCGGTACGCGCGCATGGCGCGTTGCCCGGGCCCCGACTGAGCCGCGCGCATGATGAACTGGGCGAAGCCTGAGGGATGATCGAAGCGAATGCCCTGACCTCGCACGAATTCCAGGTAAATGGCCCGTTCGGCTTCGTACTCGCTGCGCTCGGCCTCCGTCAGCTCGACGTCGACGCGTTCGACGTCGTAGTCCGCCAAGTAGCGCCCGGAGAGTTCGACGATGTCCTTCCGGTACACGGTTGGACCGATCAATGTCTCGAGTCGGTCCGTCAGGCCATCGGCGCGCTCAGGGGTGGCGGTGAGGCCCAGACGAAATGGCGCCAAACACAGTTCGGCGGCCAGCGAGTAGCTCGGCCCGGGCAAGTGATGGCATTCATCGAAGATGATCAGGCCGAAGCGCGCCCCCAGATGCTCCATATGCAGGCACGCGGAGTCGTAGGTCGTGACCGTGAGCGGGCGCACGTCGTGAGAGCCGCCGCCCACTATCCCCACCTCAGTGCCGAAACTGCGGCGCAATAGATCGTACCATTGACGCACCAGATCGAGCGTTGGCGCCACAACGAGCGCTCCGCGGCGGCGCGCGTCGATGGCAAGCAGGGCGACGTGGCTCTTGCCCGCCCCCGTTGGCAGCACCACCACGCCCCGGCCCCGAGCCTTCTCCCAAGCCGCCAGGGCTTCGGTCTGAAACGGTCGGGCTTCGCGGCGCACCACCAAGCCCTGGCCTAGTTCGGGGTAAACGCGCGCTCGATCTTCGTGGGCGATTTCCGCCTTGCGCAGGCCAAGCACCACTTCAGCATAAGCCAGCGCGGGCGCGCGATGCAGGCCCGCCCGCGCGTCCCACACGAGCGCTGCCGGCAGCGCCGCCGACTTGCCGGCACCCACAAGCTCGAGCGTTCCGCTCCGAAAGGTCAGTATCAGCATGGCTTCAGAAGACGCCAACCAGGCCCGGTCCCGCCGCCACCCCCAGGAGCTGCACGGGCAAGTGAAACACGACCTCTCCCAGATACTGGCCACGGCGCTCGCTGAGCCGCACGAGCGTGCTGGTGCAGTTGCCGAACTTGAGGCTCATGACTCGGGGCACCGGTTCGCAGACCAGCGCCTTGATCAGATGGAAGTTGGTACCGCCGTGCGCAACGACGAGCACGCGATGGGCCGCCTGGCGATGACGCTCTTGCCACGTGCTCAAGAGACCGCGCACGCGCAGCTGAACGTCCCCGTAGCTCTCGCCCCCATACTCGGCGAAATCACCCACCTCCGTTAGCGCCCGTTCCAAGAACGCCGGATGAGCCAGGGCAATTTCGGCGCGCGTCAAACCCTGCAGGCTGCCCGCGTGGATCTCGGCGAGTTCAGGCAAGAACTGCGGCTCGGGGAGGCGCAGGGTCTGCGTCAGGGCCAGCGCTGTCTGGCGAGCACGCGACAGCGGTGAACTGTAGCTCGCGTGAAAGTGCAGGCCGGACGCAGCAAGCCAGCTGGCGAGCCGCTCGGCCTGCTCCAGGCCCGTCTCCGAGAGAGGGTAGTCGAGCTGGCCCTGCATGCGCCCTTCGGCGTTGGCCACGCTCTCCGCGTGTCGAACGATCAGAAGCTCCATGGCCCAGCAGCGGTGGCCGCGCAGCGAGCGGCGGCGGCATCCTGGAAGCAACGCACCGCGATCACCTCCGTAGCACCCACGCTGCCCGCCGTGACGCGCAAGGCGTGGCGCAGAGAGAACTCGTCACAACCCGTGCAACGCGCGGAGAGCTCACCCAACTCGGCGCGCCCAATCGGCAGCACTGCCATTTCGGCCACGCGCGCGTACGGGCGCGGAGAAACCGAGCGAGCCGAGCCCTGCCGCCGGAAACTCACGCGGATTTCGGCGCTTTCAAGCGGACGTGGTTCATCGAGATCCAAGACCTGTTCGGGTGTGGGGGCGGGTCGAGCGGGCCAAGGCGCCGGAGCCCGAGCCACACGGTCGCTCATTCTGGCCGCCGTCGCTGAGCAGAGGATGGCAACGCCCGCACCCGCTCTGGCGCGGCAGCGGCTATCCACCACCACGTCCACGTCGAGCTCGCTGGCCTGAGCACGCAACGCGCGCAGCAGCCGCGCCTCGCTGCAGTCCACGTCGCCGAGCGGCGCTTCGTCGGCGCTGGCAGGCTGACCGCGACACTCAGCGCTCAGCACGGGCCCCTTCACATGACCTGCCGGCAAGGCCGAGCGTTCGTGGACCTCACTGGGCCGAAGCCGCGAGCCGGGAGAACGTGCCAGCGAAGGCCCCGCGCACGCGGCGCCCACAAACAACAACAGGGGAAGCCGCGGACCCTGGCGCATCACCGGGCACGCTACGACAAAAAACAAGCGGCGTGGCAGGACGAACCTGCCACGCCGATTTCCTTACGGAAATGCGTCGCTCAGAGAGCGTCGCCACCGCCTGCGCCGCCGGCAACAACAGGGGCTTCGCCGCCCGCGCCGCCGACAACAACAACGGGGCCTTCGCCGCCGACGCCGCCGCCAGTGGGGCCTTCACCGCCGGGCGGGCTCACTGAGCCGCCCTTACCAGCCGTGGACGATCCGCCCTTACCAGCCGTGGACGATCCGCCCTTGCCAGCCGAGGAGCCGCCCTTACCCGCGTCGTCTGCCGGCTCGTCATCGCCGCATCCCACCAGAGCGAAGGTCGTGCCGAGCGCGACCATAGCCAGCAGGCTAGTTAGTTTCTTCATTACAGTTTCCTCCGAAATAACCTAGGTTAGTTGCATGGGCGGAGCCGCCCATCATAGTCGTAAGCACGCCCCGTGCCATGTTGACGCAGCGCG
>JANNWK010000478.1:0-9478 GCA_031408355.1 Myxococcales bacterium | reverse complement strand
TTCGCGAGGACCTGTTCTATCGCCTCAACGTGCTGGCGGTGCATTGCCCGCCGCTGCGCGATCGTCGCGAAGATATCCCGCTACTCATCGACCATTTCTTGGCCAAGAACAACATTCGCTTGGGTACGAGTATTCGCGGTCTCGACACTGAGACGCGCCGCTTGCTCTACGAGTACGCTTGGCCTGGGAATGTGCGCGAGCTTGAGAACACGATCGAGCGGGCGATGGTGCTGTCGGAGGGCGAACAGATCGTCGCGGCCGATCTGCCAGAGCGTATCCGCGAAGCCCGAGATCCGGTGCAGGTCCAGCTCGCCAGCGGAGAGCTGTCGGTGAAGAAGACCACGCGCATCATCGAGGAGATCCTGATTCGGCGGGCCCTCCAGAAGACCAAAGGCAACCGCACCCGCGCCGCCGAGGTCCTGGAAATCAGCCACCGTGCACTTTTGTACAAGATCAAGGACTATCAGATCGTGGACTTGTAGAGCCCGGGGCCAGGCGTGTACCATCCCGCGCCATGCAGCGCGTAGTCCTAGGAGTGCTTGGTTTCGGTCTCTTCCTGGCATGTGGTCCGAACATGGATGGGGGTCACGTTAAGACGCCAGACGAGCTCATCGCCGAACAGGAGGCGCTGGGGGCGGAGCAAGAAAAGCGTCAGCGCAATAGCGACGCGTACGACGACACCTCCGAGGGACCTACCGAGGAAGAGAAGAAGCGCGGCTGGGACGCCAAGCAGGCCGACCTCGAACTGCATCGCGCCGCCAATTCGGCAGAGAGCTGCCCGCAGTCGGTGACGGAGAAGTCTCCGAAGGGCCGGGCCGCCGTGACCGTGACGTTCGGCAACGACGGCCACGCCAAGTCCGTTACCGTCGGCGACCCCTACGGCGAAGATACGGCCGTCGGCAAGTGTGTGCTGCGCGCCATCAAGGCCGTCATCGTGCCCTCGTACGAAGGCGCCGAGCAGACCGTGAGCTGGGAAGTGGATCTGACCGGCGCCAAGAAGTCGGGCCCTGCAGCTGGGGCCGCCGGCGAAGCTGTCGAGAAGGAGTAGTCGCCAGCGAGGCCGCGCTCGGCTACAGAAACCAGACGCCGAGCACGCCCAGAAGTGCGGCCACGCCGACTGACACCATGGCCAGGGCTTCCCAGGCGCCGCTGCGGCCGTCAGTGAAGCGCAGTTCGATGGAGGTGATGCGGCTCACTTCGCGACGCTTACGCCCAGACAGCGCCAAGTTGGCGGCGCGCAAGGCGGGATCGAAGATCTGTTCTGCGTCTGGCACGGGACCCATGGTTCTTCCATGGACCAAGGTCCGGTGTCGAGCACAAACCCCCGCGGGGGGCTTAGCCGCGGCCTCGGGCGGTCAGCGAAAGCGCGCCTTGCCTTTGGTCTCCCACCAGTCGCGGTAGCGCGCTTGGGCCTTCTCTCGCTCCGCGATCGGCAGATCATCGTAATAGCCAAAGTATTCTTTGGTCGTGGATTTGAGTTCGTCGCCGGCGGCGCGGCGGATGTCGACGGAGTCGTGGAGCAGGGCGTCGATCAGCCACTCAATGCGGTGGCGACTCGCGTTCTGGCGCCACCATTCGGTCCAGACCGCGGCGGAGAGCCCGTGGTCTTGACGAGCGAGGACGACAAGCGCCCAGTGAGCGGAGCGCACGAGCTCACTCGAGCGGTCTTCCAAGAGGCGGAGGGCGGTTGGAACGGCGCGGCCGTCGCGGAGATCCGCGATGGCCTCAATGAGCGCGTGTCGCTGCTCTTCGGGCCGGTTTGAGTCAGAGAGCAGCTCCGCGAGCCCACTTTGGATCATGGCGCGGGCCTCGGGATCGCCCTGCATCAGTCGCCCAGCGGCGAGCGCGGCACGGCGCACCTCCTGATCGTCGTCGATGAAGCGTCGTACGATGGCGTGCGCGGCTTCGTCGCTGGGCATTTCCCCGAGGAGCCGTGTGGCCCAGGCCCGCACGTTCGGATCGTGGTCTGCGGTTCGGACGCCCAACACTGAAACGGCCTTCGTGCCGATGCGGGCGAGCGTTCGGAGTACGGGTCCGCACTCGGAAGCCCGCGAAGGCGCGCTGCCGACTCCGCGTCGGAGCTCGGCGGTGATGGGTCCCGGAAAGGAGCTTGCCAGGACCGTCACGGCTGCCGCGCCAATCTGCACCAGCTTGTCGCCGGCAAGGTGATCGCCTGCCAGCAGCTGCGCGAGCAGTGCTTGGCAGTCGTTGGCCAGGTCCACCATGACCGTCGGAAGCTGGAGCTCCTTCGAACCATGGGCGATCGGCAAGGGCCGCGCGCTGTGGGCCAGAGCGCGCGACGCCGGCGCGAGCGGCACCCCGCTGCCAGCGGCCTCGTCGAAGTCATCGTCAAGCGATGCCGCCCCGAGGGAAATCTCCGGAGCTTCGGGCGACGGCGTTCCGGGCGCGCCGCGCGGGGCTGCGTCAGGGGCTGGTTCCGAAACCAACTGCAGCCTCCGGCTTGCTGCGCCAATACCTGGCGCCGTGGCTCGCTCTTGCGGCTGGAAGCCGACATCCCAGCCGTCCTCGGGTGGCTCGACAGTGGCAACAGCTGGCGTTGGCGTGTTCGGCTTGGCGGGCGACGGCCTCAGTTCCTGCTCCTGCGCGGCAACGAGTGGCGACCCCTGGGCAGGCGTCACCCTCGGTTGTCCGCCAACGGCGATGACGGGTCGCGCCAGCACGCCAGGGCTCGCCCCGCTCGAGGGCGGCGGGTCGTCGGCAACCAGGGCCGAGACCAGGGCGGCTGCACGGTCTTCGCGTCCGGGCAGGGGGGCCTTCTGCGGTCGCTGGGGCGCCCGAGAAACGCCGGGCAGCAGGCTGCGGGTTTCGCCGCCGCCCCGCTGCTTGTGCTTCAAGATCAGATGCTCAAGCGCGCTCGACACCAGCGGCGTGAACGCGATGACCGGGGCTACGCTGCCCAGCTCGACGTCGTGGTCGCCATGGTCGCCGTACAGCACCAGCACGGTTCTCTTCGCGAGCCGCACGGGCAAGAGCAAGACCAGCGGCCCGGCTCGTCGGTCCAGGTCGCGGGCCAGGGCACCGTCGAGGCCGCCCGTGCCGAGCCGGGTTAGGGAAAACCGATCGGAGTCTACCGCGCGCGACATGGCGCTAGGCAGGTCCAAGGGAATTCCCAGCGAAACGACGCGTGTGCGGGCCGCTCCGGCTCCGGCTGCGTCACGCCCCTCCGCCAGGTCGCCGTGCACCGCAAACAGCGCAGCGTAGTCGAAGTATTGCGAAGCGAAGTCGAAGAAGGCGCGCAGCACGTCGTCACGGCCTTCGGCAGCGAGCAGATCGGCCTCGGCCATCGGCGCTGTGTACGGGCCAATGCGTCGGGGCTTGCGCTCCTTCTTGGTGAGCGCGCCCCAGTCAAGCGGCTCTCGAATGGGCTCGCCGGGCGTGGGCCTTGCCGTTTGATCCCTCGACAACTCGGAGAACGCGCGCGACGCGGGGACGACGCTCGGATTGGGGTCGGGGCGCCCGGCCAGCTTGGCGAGGATGCGCGAAGCGCGCAGCTCCAGCGGCGTGTCGTAGTCTCGCGCCAGGGCCTCCTGCACGCGCACACGGACGGCGATGCGCTGCTCGATGCGCAGCCCCAGCGAGAAGCCGAGATCGCTTTGCACCTCGTCAGGGAGCGGTTCGCTTACGGCTACCGCCAACGTGTCGCCGCTGCTCTCGAGCGGGTACATGCCAAAGCGGAGCGCCAACTCTCGCGGCACGAGCCGCAGGATCTCCGGCCCCGACGCGGGCAGCTGCCCCGTTGCGGCCGCAGCGAGGCCGTGGCTCTCCGCGAGCACTCGGCCGAGGTCGGCCTCACTGACAGCCGAAAGCTCAAGCAGGTTCGTGGCCAGATCCCCGCCGTACATGGCCTGTCTGGCCACGGCCTCCTCAACATCGCTCACCGAGGCGACGTGGTGGTTGACGATGCTCGAGCTCAGGGTCGGCATTGCCCTCGGTTCAGCACTCATCCTTAACCCGAGCCGAGCGACTTTGGAAAGCTAGTGGCATGAACTGGCCCTTTCTTACCTCCGCTCTGGACCCGTGCGGTAGCGTCTTGGCTTCATCAGGCCGGGCCGCTCGGCCGAGGCGGCAGGCAGGCGGCGGGGAGGTGGCAGGGGCGAGGGGCCAGCGTGCCAGCAGGAACGAGTCTTCCCGTCGCCGGAGTCGCGGCTCGGCCGCGCGCCGCGAGGCTGGTTGCGCGCCGCGCGCGGCGACTCTACCTTGGTGCACTGATGTCTGCGTCCTCCTTTGGAGCCGGCTCGGACTCGGACAAGTACCGTACGTTGTTCGAGATTGGGCAGGGCGGCACGGCTGACGTTGCGCTCGCCGTGGCCAAGGGCCCGGCTGGGTTCAAGAAGTTGTTCGTCGTCAAGAGCCTGCGCCCAGCGTACGCGCAGGACGCCGATTTTCGCGCGATGTTCCTGAACGAGGCGAGATTGTCCGCCCGCCTGAATCACCCCAACGTGGTTCAGGTCTACGAAGTGTTCGAGCGGGCCGGGACGCCAACGCTCCTCATGGAATACGTCGACGGGCAGACGCTAGAGGCCGTGCTGGCGTTGCCTGAGCCCAGTCTGCCCCTGGATCTCCATTTGCGAGTGCTCGCGGATGTTTTGTCGGGTCTCCATCACTCGCATGAGTTGCTCGATCTCAAACATCGGCCGCTCAACGTGGTGCACCGCGATGTGTCCCCGCACAACATCATGGTCACCTATGAAGGCGTCGTCAAAGTGCTGGATTTCGGCATCGCCAAGCTCTCGGGCTCGGCCGTTGAAACCGAAACGGGGGTGATCAAGGGCAAGCTTCGCTACATGCCACCGGAGCAGATCGCCGGTGAGGAAGTCGACCGGCGTGCCGACGTCTTCGCGGTTGGGGTGCTCATGTGGGAGGCTCTCTCCGGCAGCAAGCTTTGGAAGGGCCTCTCCGACGCCGTGATCATGAATCGAGTCTTGAACGGAGATGTCCCGGTTCCTCAGCATGCGACAGCCAGTATCGCGCCGGAACTCCGAGCCATCTGCCGGCGCGCGCTCGCATCAGATCGGCAAGAACGCTACCAGAGCGCGCTCGATTTTGAGCTGGCCATTGAGGAATATCTGGCCAAGAAGTCACACTACGTATCTGCGCGCGAGGTCGGCCGCTTCATGGCAGAACGCTTCGGGGCCACGAGGGAGAAAGTCGACCTTCGCATCGAGAGCGAGCTCGTGCGTGGCGAGTCGTCGCGTCCGCCCCCGAGCATGGACTCGGCGCGGGCATCTCTGCCTTCGCGCACCGGATACACGGCGTCGCGCGGAGCCGCGGCGCCTGCCGAGGTCCCGCCGTCGCGGCTGTGGTTGGGAGCGCTGGGGCTCTTGGCGTTCGGCGTTGCGCTGGTGGTCTGGGGTCTGCGCCAGCAGTCTCGCCCGCCGCCCGAGGCCGTGATCGCTCAGGTTGCTGTCGCTCCGGCCCTGCCGCAGCCCCCGCGCCAAGTACGCATCGCTATCGAGGCACTTCCGAGTCACGCTGCTATCAGTGTCGATGGCGCTCCCGTGTCGAACCCGTACCGGGCCGAGCGAGCCTGGGACACGGAGCGTCATCGCGTGCGCATCGAGGCTCCGGGATTCGCGACCGAAGAAACAGAGGTTCGCTTCGATTCCGACGTGTATTTGCAGCGCACGCTGAACGCGGCGAGCGACCGAGCCCCGACTCCGTCTGCCAAACCCCGCCCATTCGCGCGCCCGGCGCCCTCCATCTCCGCGCTGCCCAGCCATTGCGAGCCGCCGTTCTTCGTCGACGCCCGCGGCATCAAGAAGTTCAAGCCGGAGTGCCTCTAAGCTCCGGCGTGCGGGGGGCAGGGCCGCGTGCTATTCAGACTTGGTGACTCGAACGAAACTGAAGGCGCTGCTCGAGGAGTACGGCCGCGTGGCGGTTGTGACGTACTTCACCATCTTTCTTGCGACGCTCGCCAGTTTCGCGTTGGCCATCGCGTACGGGTTGCCGGTGAAGGGCGCCGAAGGCGGTGCGGGCCTGCTGATGGCTTCCTGGATTGCCACCAAACTGACTCAACCCTTGCGCATCGCCGGCACGCTCGCTGTCACGCCGCTGGTGGCCGTAGCGCTAAAGAAGCTGCGCCGCGCGCCCGCCGTGGCGGCTCCGCCTGAGGACCGCTGAGCCTCCCGCTTTGCGGGCCCCGCTGCGCTCGCTGCACCGCCTAATACGCGAGATACGCCGGATCCGGTCCCGAGCGGAAAGCCGAGGTTACTTGCGCCTGGCTGAGAGCGGCCTTGTAGACGCGGAACTCGTGGAAGACCCCGTTGAGCTCGCTGTCGGTCGCGTACTGGCTGCGGCCGAGCCAAACATTGACGTCGTTGATTTGAGCGAGCCGGTCCGTCCAGGTGTGATGATTCACCTGGATGCCGTCGACAAAAAGCTCCAGCTCGTTGTCGGCATCGTTTGCCACCGCTACGATTTGGCTCATGGTCTCCGGGAGCAGCCCGGCGCCGGGAACGTCGATCTGCTGAGCGTTGCCGGCGAGCGAGAAGCCGAGGGTCGCCGAGCCGTCGCTCGAGCTGGACGCCACGAACAGGTAGGTCTTGCCAAATGTTTGAGTATCTTCCGGCATGGCGGCCGTCGTGTCACCGAAGTCGAAGATGCGCTGCCCGCTGCTGCCGCCACCCCAGGTGACCCACGCCTCGAGTGTGGCATTCGTCAGCGAAGACAGCAGGCGGTTGGGGAGGTCGATGTAGGCGCCGGTCTCCCCGCCTCCTAGCAGCACGACACCCCTGCCATCGAGCTTCGAAAGCGTCGCGCTGCGCGCGATCACCCCATGGGCCGATCCGACGCGATCCAGCACTGCCGTGCCGGTGCCTTCGAAGTCGTAGCGATGAGCCAGTAGCGACTTGAGGGTGTGACAGTCCGCGCCGGCGGTTGCCGGGACGTCGGGTAGCCCGCACCCGCATTCGCCCGGTGCAAACTTGTCCGGATCGTCCGGGCACCCGTCGGGCGCGCCCCCTTCGCCGCCGCTCGACGGATCGCCGCTAGCGCCTGCCAGATCGACAGGGGTGGTTCCCGCGCTCGGGGAGATGCCTCCGCTCGTCCCGCCAGAACTCCCGCCGCCGTTGCCAGCACCGACCCCGGCTGACCCGCCGGCGCCCCGCCAGTCGCTGGGTATCTCGTACACCGAGCACGCGAAGGCGAGGAGCGCGCAGCCACCGGCCCAACCCCGTGGGCCGAGGCGAGTCACCCCGGGGGGCCAGTGGGGTCGGTCGAAGGGCAACCTAGACACGCCCCAG
The DNA here is from genome assembly GCA_031408355.1 of Myxococcales bacterium. Lineage (GTDB taxonomy): Bacteria > Myxococcota_A > Polyangia > Polyangiales > Polyangiaceae > PMG-095. The sequence goes on along the minus strand of JANNWK010000478.1, from coordinate 2,216 downwards.
AACGATAGCACGCCCTTCAAACCGGCAAGGCGTGACTTGCGGGACGCACCGCGGCTGCCGCGGTCGCGGCTTGTGTGAGCGGGTCTGCTGCGCCGGCCACTCAGGCGCCCAGAGGGTCTGCCCTGCCCGCCCCCGCCCCTCGCGTGCGCTCAACGTCACGCCGCCTTCGCCGGTTTCAACCGATAGCTCTGCGAAGGCAGTGCTGCGAGGGTGGCGTTCAGTACAACGCCGTAGAGGGCTGGGTCGACGAGCAGGTTGTCGCGGGCCTTGTCGCGGCCTTGGCCGAGGCTCTTACCCGCAAAGGTGAAATGCGACCCGCTCCTTTCCAGCACACCGGCGGCGAGCGCGGTCTCGACCAGATCGGCGCCTTGGTCGATGCCGGTGCCCCAGCGAATGTCGAACTCTGCCTCGGTGAAGGGGGGAGCGACCTTGTTCTTGACGACCTTCACGCGCGTGCGGTTGCCGACCAAGGCTTCGCCGAGCGTGACCTTGCCAATGCGGCGCACGTCCAATCGGACGCTGCAGTAGAACTTGAGGGCGTTGCCGCCCGTGGTTGTCTCGGGGTTGCCGAAGACGACCCCGATCTTCTGGCGCAGCTGGTTGATGAAGATGAGCGTCGTCTGCGTCTTGCTGGCGATTGCCGTGAGCTTGCGCAGCGCCTGGCTCATCAGGCGCGCCTGCAGCCCCATGTGCGCGTCCCCCATGTCGCCTTCAATTTCAGCCTTCGGGACCAATGCTGCAACGGAGTCGATAACTATGAGGTCGACCGCTCCGGAGCGCGTCAGGGCCTCGGCGATTTCTAGCGCTTGCTCGCCGCAATCGGGTTGAGACACCAAAAGCTTGCTGAGATCGATGCCGACGCCCTTCGCGTAGCGCAGATCGAAAGCGTGCTCGGCGTCGATGAAGGCCGCGACGCCTCCGGCCGCCTGGGCTTGGGCGATGGCGTGCAGCGTCAGGGTCGTCTTGCCGCTCGACTCCGGGCCGAAGATCTCGACGATGCGCCCGCGGGGGAAGCCGCCGACCCCCAGCGCCTCGTCGATGGCCAGGCAACCGCTGGGGATGACCGGCACCGGCTCCACCGCTCGCTCGCCCAGGCGCATGATCGCGCCGTGCCCGTAGGCTTTTTCGATACCTGCTACCGCTTCGCGGATGGCGTCCTGCTTCGATTGTTTCTTCGTTTCCAACATGGGTAATGACCCTCCTGGCCTGATGTTCTGCAGAAGCGGTGCCAGTCGGTTTTCTGAGCAAAAAGCCGCGGATGCTTCCAGTGGACGGCTGGCGGCCGGCGGCGCTCGGCCGCCGTTCGGCCGGGTGGGTCGTGGGCAAGTCGGGCGGGCGGTGCTAAGCGTGCGAGCGTCGGCCTCGCCGGCCCCCGGTTAGCGGCCCAACCGCAACAGAGAGACTGGAAACCTGGCGCGGTTTCTGTATAAGCCGGGTCTGCAAACTTGACGAAGTCACGAAAGCAAAAGGAACGAAGAAGATGATCAAGGTCGGTATCAATGGCTTCGGCCGCATCGGTCGGATGGTGTTCCGCGCTGCAGTTCAGCGTGGCGACGTGGAAGTGGTTGCCATCAACGATCTGCTCGACGTCGACTATCTGGCGTACATGCTGAAGTACGACTCCGTGCACGGCCGCTTCAAGGGCAGCATCGACATCAAGGACGGCCAGCTTATCGTGAACGGCAAGCCGATCCGGTGCTCCGCTGAGACCGACCCGACCAAGCTCAATTGGGGCGCCGTGGGCGCCGATACGGTGGTTGAATCGACCGGCATCTTCCTGGACAAGCCGGGCGCGGAGAAGCACCTTCAGGCGGGCGCCAAGAAGGTCGTGATGTCGGCGCCTTCGAAGGACGACACACCCATGTTCGTGATGGGAGTGAACGACGATGCCTACAAGGGTGAGGCCATCGTCTCGAACGCCTCTTGTACGACCAATTGCTTGGCGCCCATTGCCAAGGTACTGAACGACAACTTCGGCATTAAGCGCGGCTTGATGACCACTGTGCATGCCGCCACGGCGACCCAGAAGACGGTCGACGGCCCGTCGAAGAAGGACTGGCGCGGCGGTCGCGGCATCCTGGAGAACATCATTCCTTCGTCTACGGGCGCGGCCAAGGCAGTCGGCAAGGTCATTCCGGAGCTGAACGGAAAGCTCACAGGCATGGCGTTCCGCGTGCCGACCTCCGATGTTTCCGTGGTCGACCTGACCGTTGAAC
>JANNWK010000477.1:0-7835 GCA_031408355.1 Myxococcales bacterium | reverse complement strand
GCTTGCCTATTGGTCGCCTGGGCGTCGCTCTGGGTTGGCCCCAGCCTGGGCGCAAGCAGCGGAGAGTTTGTGCTCTTGCAGCTGCGGCTGCCGCGCATGCTCGTTGGCGCGCTCGTCGGCGCAACGCTGGCGATCTCAGGTGCGGCATTTCAGGCGGTTTTTGCTAACGCGCTGGCCACGCCCAGCACGGTCGGCACCACGGCCGGCGCAACGCTGGGCGCGCTCATCGCTCTCTCGCTCGACGTTGGAACCGGGCCCTTCGGGCTCTCGCTGCTGACAGCTGCCGCCTTCGCAGGAGCGCTCGGCACCAGCTTGATCGTCTCCGGGTTGGCGGCCTCCGGGCGCCTTTCGAAGAGCGACGTACTGCTCGCCGGCATCGCGGTCACGCTCGCCAGCAGCGCCTTGGCGACGGGAGTCCAGTTCGCTTCCGACGCGCGCGCCCTGGTCGCTGCCGCGCAATGGTCACTCGGGCAACTGCCGCAAGTGGGCTACCGCGGCGTGTACCTGCTCGGCCCCTTCGCGGCCATCACGCTCGTTGGCCTACTGGCGCTCGGCAGGCCCCTCCAAAACTTGGCCATGGGCGAGGAGCTTGCCGAGACGCAAGGAGTCGACGTTGGGCGGCTGCGCTTTCTGGTATTGCTCGTGGCCTCGCTCGGGGTGGCGGCCTGCGTCGCCTGGTGCGGGCCGATCGCGTTCGTCGGCTTGATCGTGCCGCACCTCGTAAGGCTGCTCGTGGGACCTAGCCTGCGGCTCTTGCTGCCGCTCTCGTTCGTCGGCGGAGCGGGCTTCCTGGTGGCGTGCGACGCGCTTTCACGGGTGGCCTTGCCGGGCCGGGAGTTGCCGGTGGGCGTCGTGACCGCAGCCCTCGGCGCTCCGGCCCTCGTCTGGCTCGTGGCGCGCGCGCGCCAAGGCTAACGCTCGCCCCGTTTGCATCCCTGCCAAACGCCCCGGGCGCGCTATGCTGCGCGCCATGCGTTTCGCGCTGATCTCGGACGTGCACTTCGGCCCTGCGGCGAGCCATCAAGGCAAGCTGCGCAAGCTGACCCACCAGGCCGAAGGCTTGGTGCAGGCGTTCGTCCAGCGCATGCGCGACGAGGTCACGCCCGATCTATTGATCAACCTTGGGGATGTGCTCGAGGACGAGTCGCAGGAGCTCGACCGGAAGCGCTACCAGCGCTTTGTTGAGCTGTTAAGGCAAGCTGGCGTTCCTGTGCTGCACGTCGCCGGCAACCACGACACCGTTCACCTTTCGCCGGCTGAGCTATGCGAGCTCTGGGGCAACACGCAGGAAACCGTCTACTCAGAGGACCATCACGGTGTGCACTTCGCCGTGCTGCACACGCTTGAGCATTGGAATGAGCGCATCGAGCTACCCGAGGCGCAGCTGCGCTGGCTAGAGCGCGATCTCGCGGGCACCGCGCTGCCAACTATCGTGCTCATGCATCATCCGGCCAGCGAAATGCGACTGGAGGGCAACCGCTGGTTTGAAAAGAGCCCGCATGTGTGTCGCGTCGCCGAGCGACGAGCCCTGCGCAAGGTCATCGAGCAGAGCGGCAAGGTGCTGGCCGTTTTCAACGGCCACGTGCACTGGAATCACTTTGACGTGATCGCCGGCATCCCTTACATCACCCTGCAAAGCCTGATCGAGAACCTCGACGATGACGCTCCCGGTCGCGTCGCTGGCGCCTACGCCGTGTGTGAACTGAATGAGCGAAGGCTGGTCATCAACGTGTACGGCGCCGAACAGGTCCGCTATCAGATAGAACGAAGCTGAGCCGGCAGGGCTAGCGCTGCAGGTCGAGCAGCAGGAACTTGACCCGCCGGAGGTCACCTTCAGCGACGCCGAAAACGGCCTCCACCCGGCTGCCAGGCAGCGTCTCGGGCGCGAAGGACGGCGGCGCTTTGAGCCATAGCTGCGGCACATGCGGGGAGCATTCGAGCAAACGGGAGGCGGGCGGCAACTCCGCCAGGCTGACTCGCGCCTTGTCGTAGCGGTCGCCCCAGGGGGGATCGACGAACAACAACTCGGCCTTCAACCGGGGCACGATCTCACAGGCGTCCCCGGCGATGAACTCGATGCGCTCGCCAACGCCGTAAACCGACGCGTTGTGCTTGGCCATCGCCAAGCGCGCGCAATCAAGCTCAATGGCCACGACGTCGCAGCCAGCCCGCGCAAAGCCAATAGCGTTGCCCCCGGCGCCGCAGCACGCGTCAATGACGCGAAGCCCTGTGGCGCGTTGACCAAGTTGTAGCGCCAGCGCCTCGGGCGTCAGTGAGCGCTTGGCTTGCTCGTCGAGCCTTGTCGCAGGCCGACTGAACCCAAGGCTGCCCTGGCGGTAGCGGCGGGCCTCTTCGGTTCGCGCGTGGCGCACGTCCGAGCGGGCAAGCCCCGGGCTGACTTCGCAGGCGAGCTTCTCTCCAGCCAGCCCGACACCCCGCAGCCGAGCCGAAAGCTCGGCTGCGGCACCGCGAGCCAGCTCGGCTTCCAGCGCCAGCCAGCCACTTGGCAGCAGGCTAGAGTTCCACGGGCCCGGCCCGAGTAGGCGCTGCCAGTCGAGCCACGCAGGCAACGGCCAAACCCGAACGCGATGCAGTTCGCTCATGGCTCGGCCGATTCCGCACACACGCGAGCCGCTAGCCTCGCCCTCAGCTGCAAGAGCTTGCTGGTGAGGGTGTCGAGCACTTGTTCCTGGCCGATGGAACCGAGGTACTCCGCGTACTCCTCGAGCCGCCGTCGGACCCGGCTACCGGCCGGCGTATCGTCACCCCAATGCTCGACATCTTCGTGGCCAAGGTCGAAATTGATCGTGCCGCGACAGCCTGAAGCACCACAAAGACACGGATCACGCGCCGGCTCATTCAGCGTCACCCAGCCATAGAAGATGGTCACCTCTTGGCCAGGGTTGATGGGCCTCGTGCACTGGATGCGCCCCTCGCGGTCTGAGTAGATGGCCGCGTTCGGCGCGCAGCTATGGTTGCACAGCCAGCCGCCGGGCACGCTGGTGTCCGGCACGATGACCCATGCCCGCTCGGATAGCAGCGTCAACTTGGTCTCCGCCGCCGCGATCGCTTCTGGCTCAGTCATTTCGAGCCTGCGCTGCGCCGGAGCATAGGCCGTGATGACCTCTCCCGGCGCGAAGCGTCGGCGCGCAAAGACGCCACGGCCCTCGATGGCGCTGTCGCGAAACTGGACCTTCGCCAAGCTGAACCGCGGCTGGGGGTGGCGACGCTTGTCCATGGGGGAGCGCGGCCGCTACTCTTCGCGCTCGATCCAGACTTGCGGCTCGCCGGGCGTTTCGCCAGGCTCGACGTGGATGACCCGAGGCCGACAACACACGGCGCAGTCCTCGGTGTACGTCTGCCGCTCACCACCGCCCAGATCGATCGCAAGCTCGTCGGTCTGGCCACAGAACGGACATTCGACGACCGCGGTGGAGCGGAGCCTCGTGCGCTTCGGCATCCAGGCCAGCCTAGTCCGAATTGCGCAGCGAAGCGTGGCCCGCCAACTTCGGGCGCCGCGTTGACCGCCGGCGAGCCTCATTCTCGCAGGTCGGCGAGCAGGCGCCGCAGCAGGAAGCCGTAAGGCTCGAGGCCCCGCAGCCACGGATTGATTTGCGTGCCCATGCGGGCGGCAGCTGCCACCAGCGACGCGAGTGCGCGGGCCGGGTCGTTGGTCGTGAGCCGCGCGACGACTCCGCCGCGGAAATTTGGACCGCCTTCGACGTGAACTGGCTGGCCCAAGCTGTCCGAGAGCTCGCGCTTCAGTCTCTCGATATCAATGACGCGCGGCTGCCGCTTCTTCTCGCCTTTCTGCCGCGGCGGCTCCAAGAACCAGAAGGAGCCCTGGACTTCGAGCTCGCGCCCGTCGAGCGCGGCTACGGACGCACCCTGGCGCAGCGCCAGCACCGCCACCCGCTTCCGCCGCTGCAGGCCCTCGATCAAGACGCAGCCTGCTGCGGCCTGTGCATCCGCCTCGTTCAGGGATTCGGCAAAGCGAGCCGCATGTGCGGTCGCCTCGCCGCCGTGGAACGACACCATCAAGCGCGGCACTTGCGGCAGCTCCGCGCCGAGCCGTTGCTTGGCCGACAAAAAGTCCGCCTCGCTGAACTCCTCTTCGAGCACCAGCTCGGCGCCAACCGGGCGCCGGCCCGCTAGCTGTTTGAGGAGCTCAACGCGCTGGGGTAGGCCCCCGTCCACCTCGCTCGTGGCCCGCGGTATCAGGACGAAGGCGACGTCGCCGTGTAGGTAGGATTTGCAGCCTGTGGGCAGTGCGGCATCTACCACGAGCTTGGCGGCATCGGCGGAGTCGCTGCCGCGAATGGCAGCCAAAAGCGCCGGCGATTCGTGCAGGTGAATCCCGCCCGGCGCGACGAAGCCAGCGCGCTTCCAAGTCAGCGCGCGAAGCTCGGGGAAAGCGTCGCCGGCATCGGACGACAGGGCCAACACGCTCTTGCCAATGGCGACCAGCGCGCGCGGACTTTGCCCGTAGATTTCGCCGCTCTCACGCTCGCTGGTCAATACCAGGCCTTCGTTCTCGAACAGCGCCTGCCACTCGCTCGAGTACAGACCGTCGGGCGTCCAGCCGGGTTGAAGCTCGGCCAGGTAGCGCTGCGCGCCGGCAGAAGACTCGAACTTACCAACGAGAATGCACTCGCCGCTGTTGTTGCCAGAGAACGCCCGCCACAGGGCGAGCCGCTTGACTTCGCCTCTCGCTCCGCGAGTGCGGCACAACGGCAGCGTCCTGGCGCAGCCGTGGCGCGGCGTGGCTCGCTCGAGGTAGGCCTGCCGCCCGCGCCAAATCGCCAAGATCTCTTCAGCAGTGCGGGCGGGCAAGCTCGTGTTCTGAAACGAGCAGCTTTGCACTTGTTGGTCAGAAGTGATGCTCAAGAAGTCATAGCCAGCGCCGCAGTCGCCCGTGTCGTCCATCCCCGCAAAAAGGCGGGGGACGGGCACGCCGTCGCCAAAACACACCGATAGTCGGCATGGCAGCGGCGCATCACTGATGATCGCTGCCAGGCGCGCGCGCCCCGCTACGCTCAGCTGCAGCGACGGATTGGCGCCGACGTAGCTCAGCAGCGAAACATCGTGACAGCCAAGTGCCGCCAGCTCGGCCAGCAGCGCGGGCAAAGAGCTACAAATCGCTTCGTCGACCAGCAGGTTCGCGCCCCACAACTGACCGGCGTCGCTCAATGTCCGCGCACCAACAAGCCAGCGTGCGTCGTCGTAGATCGATACCCGAACCTGACCGAGTAGGCCGCGAAAGGGCGCGAAGCTTCGCGCGTCGAGCAAAGTGCCGTTCGTCGTGACGTGGAGCGCCAGCCGGGTCGTGCGGTACAGCTCGCTCAAGAGCTCGAAAAAGCCGCGAAACGTGAACGGTTCACCTCCACCGAAAGCCACCTCGAGCGTGCCAGCCGCCGCGAGCCCGCGCAGCGCTCCCGCCGCCGTTTCCACGGTCCACACGTTCGGGCGCCCAGTGTCGCGTGAGCAGAATTCGCAGCGCAGGTTGCAGCGATTGGTGATCCCAAACATGGCAACGCGCGGCGCTTGGCGGCGCAGGCCAAGCGTTCGCTCGTTTTCCACTCGCAAGCTGCGCCCCGTGGCTGGCTGAAAGAACAGCAGCGCCCCATCTAGCGGGAAAGCACGAAATTGTTCGCGATGCTCGACCCCAGGCGACGACATGACCGTCAGCATAGCCTTTCACACGCATCGTGGCTTCGCCGGCTAGACCGTCTCGCACTGTGTCGGCCGCGTGGATTCGAGGTAGCCCTGGCTGACCCCCGCGGCGGCCCCTGACACGACCTCAACCTTCCTGAAGCCGCCTCAGCTCCGGCGAGCGCCCTGGCTGACGCCCGCTACGAAGCGCGCTATCCTCGGCACGGATGGACGCCCTGAAGCAGCGCATGACTGGCAGACTTTCGCTCTCGCTCATCCGCACCACGAACCGCTCCTTCTCTGTCCCCAACCTCTTTGCCGCGTCGCTGGCCGTCGCGGCTTTGGTCACGGGCTGCTCTGAAGCCACAGATAGCACGGCGGGCGGCGTCGGAGTCGCGGGCGCCCCGGGCGCAAGTCCTGATCCGAGCGCTGGCAAGGGTGGCGCCCCGGGCGGCCACGTGACCGCGGGAACCCAAGCGGGCGGCAATTCGCCGCTCGACCCGGCCATGGGCGGCAGCAACGGCGGCGGCGGCGGGACGGCCACGGGCGGCAACAGTGTCGGCGGTGAGGCGGCCGGCGGCGCAGGGAACACCGATTGCGTCCCGGGCGACACGGCAGATCCGTACGCCAAGCGCTGCGGTCCGTTCAAGGTGTTGGCTTACTCAAAGACGCTCGCATACGACCACGCCGATTCCATCGAGGCCGGCGCCGAAGTGCTCAAACAGCTCGGTCAAGCGAACAACTTCGAGGTCACGCACACCCGCACCGATGAACACATTAGCGACGCGGGTCTAGCCCAATTTGAAGTCATCTTTTTCCTAAGTCCAACAGGTGATGTCTTCAACGCGAGTCAGCGAAAAGCGTTTGAAGATTGGATGAACGACGGCGGCGCATTCGTCGGCATCCACTCAGCAACCGTCGTCGCCAAAGGCGCTGGCTGGGGTTGGTACGACGAGTTCATTGGGCAGTACTTCAACGAACACGGGCCCAAAGAAGGCGACATCGGAACCGTCACCTTCGAACCGAGTGTGTTGCAGCACCCAGCAGTCAGAGGCGTGCCCAACCCATGGATGCGTGAAGAAGAGTTCTACGGCTTCGATAACCATCAGATGCCGGGGTTTGAGATCGTGGCGCGCGTCGCTGGTTCGAAGGAGCCGGGCATTGACGACGGACAACCCATCATGTGGCTGGCACAGCGCGACACGTACCGCATGTTTTACACCCAACTCGGTCACCACCCAGCCACGCTGCGGGATGAGAACTTCAAGAAGATGCTGCTCGGCGCCATCTTGTGGTCCGCTAGGCGGGCCGAATAGCCGCTTCCCAGCAAGGGGCTGGCGTTCTGTCCCTCCTGCTTGGGCCGCCGGATGGTCGCGACCGCCGCGAATCCCGTCGAGCACGTCATCCCTCGGGGCGCACCGTGCGCGGTGACTGGTCGCGCGCCCACAGGTCCTGCGCTCCGCAATGCCCACGCGCGGCATGCCCTATTCTGCCACGCCGTGGCGGCGCAACACCTCTTGGACCGCTTCGCTGCCGCCCCAGATGCTTTTGGGCAGCGCCGCGCCCTGCTCGATGAGCCACTCGGTAAGCTCCGCGTAGTCACGCGGCGGTACCTCGTCGGGCGGCAGCGCGCTCGGGCCACCTTCGGTGTCGAAGCAGTCGGCGGAGCCGTAAATGCAGCTGGAAAGCGGGGTGCCGCCGTAGTGGCTCAATTGCGTCAAGCTGCCGCCGTGCTCGACCAGCAGCCGCGCGGCGGCCAGGTGCCCGGCGTAGCAAGCCGCATGCAGAGCAGGCAATGCGAGCGGCGCGTTGACGTCGACTCCCACGGCCAGCAGCTCGCGGAGCTCTGCGACGTCGTTGCGGCGGGCCGCGCGCATCAATAGGTCCGGATCTGGCGCCGCGGAAAGTTGCGTCGCATTCGCAAGTTGGCCGCCATGCTTCTCGAGCAGCGCGGCGATTGCGTGCTGGCCGCGCTGCACGGCGTAACCGTAAGGGCTCGTTCCAGTAGCGTCGGCGAGATTGGGATCCGCGCCGCGCTCGAGCATGGCCGCAATCGTCGTCAGGCTGCGCCGCGCCAGCACGGCTTTGTGCAGGTGTGAACGGTGCTGAAGCCAGGGTACGACGTGTCCGGGATCTGCGCCGTGCTCGAGGTAGAGCAGGTTGTCCGCCTTCACGCTCTTGTC
>JANNWK010000476.1:0-4193 GCA_031408355.1 Myxococcales bacterium | reverse complement strand
TGATCGTGGGCGATGCCACCTCGCACGCGAACAGGGTTCCCGCCATGTCCGCGATGCCGGCGGGCACAGTCCCGAAGCGCTCCGAGATCAAGCTGTCCCACGACGTGGGTCGGCCGAGATCCTTGGCGATTTGCTCCCGATCAACAATGTTGACGTAGCGCAGGCCCAGGCGCTTCGATGCAACGGGACCGAAGATGGCCCCCAAAGCATCCAGCCCGACCTTCACGTCGGCCAGCAGGTGCTCGCGCTGCTCATGCTTGCGGGACTCAAGGGAGAGTGACGAGGTGGACAGCGTCAGCATCGCCGACTCGTCTGCCTTCGCGAACGTGAAGAACTGCTCGGCTCGGATTTCGACGGGCGCCGGGCCGAGGTTGACTACCTGATGACTCGCCGCTTCGAATGCTGGGAAAGTTGCCCGGACGCTTTCCTGATAGTCGGCAATGCGGGCAGGCACCTTCAGGATCGGGAAGAAGCGCAGCTCGACGATCACCGCCACGAGCGGGTTGCGCTCGAAGACCCGATGGGGTTGGGGGGGGAGCGTCCAGGTCATGGCTATCAGACCGGCGGCGAGCGCGGCCTATTCCCTGAACATTAGCTCACCCTGTAGTCAATGGGCCACAAAGTCCTTCGCGAAGAGGGCTGCGGCTTTTTTTAGCAGCGAGTTCTCCGCCAAAAGGTCGCGCAGCTCGCGACGTAGACGCTCGATTTCTTCGCGCTCGCCCTGGCTCCCTTGCGCGCCGCCAGGAAGCTCGGGCCCAAAGCGCTTGCGGCATGCTGGTTGAGCCACCGCCAAACACTGGCACGACTCGGCGACGTGGCAGGTCAGGTCATTGCAACCGCACCGGTCGGGTAGACTGCCGGGTCAGGGCAAGCAGAAACTCGGGGGCGTTCATGTTCTGAGCAGTCGCGGCCTCTGGCTGCAACACGGACGCGAACCCACGGGTTGGGCAGGCTCCTGCGAAATGCTATCAAGCCGCCTGCGATGACGATCCCGGTTCCGCTTGCCTGGCGCACCACCTGCTGCACCCTCCCGCTGTTGCTGGCGTGCGCGACCCCGGCGCCGCCGAGCGCCGCCGCCCCACCGCCCCCGGGCGCAGCCCTCACGGCGGCGGTCGCGCCTGATGACGCGCGCGGCGCGCGCCTGTACGACAATTGGCGCGCCGAGAAGGAGCTTGGGAAGGCCTTCACCCCCGATTCGGCGAAGACGCCCGAGCTCGACGGAGCCGGCGGCCCTGACGGCAACGGCTCGCTCAGGGATGGCGCCGGTCGCCCGCTGGCCAATTCAGGGCATGACTATCGCCTGAAGAACCTGTTCGGCTGGGACCTGCGCGGTGCGGAAGGCATCTACGGGGTCGACTATCAGAAGAAGGCTTTCGTGCTCTCGCAGAACCTGCTCAACGATCCACGCCCCGCTGCCGAGCTGCGCGCCTGGCTGGAAAGCGGGAGCGACACCCTACCCGCCTACGGCGCCGTCTTGGACGCTCGCGATCTCGACGACCTCACAGCGTTTCTCGACAAGACGCGAAGAGGCGAGCTCGCAGGACCGGCTGCCGTCTTTCTTCTGGAAAAGTCGGCCCCCAAGGGCTTCGTGCTGAACGCCGGGGGCGACGCCCGTCGCGGCAGGCAGCGGTTCGCCAAGGACTGCGCACGCTGCCACGGTCCCGACGGTCGCAAGCTCCCCATTGACGAGACGGAAAGCGTGGGCTCGCTGTCGCGTTCCTCGGGCTACGAAGTCTGGTTCAAAGTCCTTCACGGCCAGCCCGGCACCACGATGGACCGTCAAGTGACGGAGCCGGGCGCCGCCGCGCAGGCCGGCGCGATCCTCGACCTATTCGCGGCGCTCTGCGACCGCGTCGCTTTCCCGGCCATGGCAGGCGCCGAGGACGTAAAGGACGGCGACGCCCGCTGCGGCGCCTACTTGCGCTAAACTCGTGGCCGAGCGACTACAGCTCGATTTTTGCGCCGACTTGCAGCCAACGTGGGGCGTTGGGGCGAGCGCCGTAGGGACGGCGCGAAACGATATCGCGGGCGTTGAGCGCGTTGCGCAGGTTGCCGTAGATCTTTGCGGGGCCTAGCACCCGAACCTGCGCGCCGACGTCTACCCAGAGCTGCTCGTCGGTAGTCAGCGCTTCTTCGAGCGGCTGTTGCCCGGCTTCCTCGCGCATGGGCGACACGTAGCCGAGCGTGACGTAGCCGCCCGCACGTGCCAGCTCCAGCCCCAGCGACGCATTGAGCTGGTGCTTCGGTACATAGGGGATCTCGTCGCCCAAAGTCACGTTGCCGTAGATGGGGTCCTGCGACTGGAAGCTGCTCTCAAACGTCGCGCGCGTGTGCGTGTACGCGAAACTGAGCGGCAGCTTCACGCTTGGGCCGAGAGAGAGTTCGTGTGCGGCGAAGGCTTCGGCTCCGTAGATGCGAGCCTGCCCGGCGTCGAACTGACGGTCGAGCTTGTCGTCAAGGCAGCCACTCGACAGGGTGCAGACGTCGGTCAGGTTCGAATAGTCGTTGTAGAAGCCGATCAGCTCGACGCGCGTCTGTGCGCGGCTGTAGCGCGCCCCGGCCTCGTAATTCAGGCTGTATTCGGGCTTGATTTGTTCGTCGCTGCCTGGCGGTGGCGGACTGAACCCGCGGTAGACGCCGGCCAGCACGCCGAAGCTTTCCCAAATACTTCCGAATACCCCGACGCCCGGCATGAGGGCCGTTACGACACGTGCGGTCTTTTCAGCCGTCAGTCGGTCGACGCTGACAGAGCGAATCATCTCGACTCTTACTCCCGGGGTCAGAGTGATGTTCTTCCAAGTCATGGCGTCGATGGCATGAAGCGCGAGCGCATGGCTGCTGTCCGTGCCCGACGCCGTAACTTCCGTGGCACTTCCATCTGGAAACAGCTCGCCCTGGACGACTAGAAAACCATCCTGACTGTGGCGGCGCTTGACTTCGTCGTAGTGGAGTCGTGTGCCAAGCTCGGCGCGGTGAGCGACCGGACCCGTAGTGCGACGGTGCTCGAGCACGCTCTGCACGCCTTGGCTCACGAAGGCGCGGTCATTGGGGCCTATCAGAATGCTTTCGCCGGCCGTGCCGCTGTCGGTTTCGGCTCGTAAGACGGCCAGGTAGCCCGCATTGGTGGGGTCAGCGGGGTTCCGCAAGACGTCGAAGATGGGCGTGCCAGCAAATTGATTCACCTTGCGCCAGACACGTTGATAGTCGTGGCGGTACAGCGTTGTCCGCAGCTTCAGCTCCGCACCGGGGTCGTCGAGCTCGTGTGTCAACGCCAAAGCCGTACGGTGGTTCTGCATTTGGTCGAGCTCGCTCGCCGGATAGCGCAAATCGGGATTACTGCGGAAGTCAGCATCGGTGAGGCCAAGGTACGTCTCGTTCGAGACCTCCTCCGCGTAACCCAGCTTGAGTTCGAGTTGGTTGCGACGCGCCGCACTCGGCTCGAGCACGTAGCTCAGCTTCGCCATCCAGTCGCTGCGAGTCGAGCCGGTGTCGCCGCCGCTGGCGAGCTCCTTGAAGCCCTCGTTGTGAAGCCTCACCCCCTCCACCAGAAAGCCGACCTGCCCATCGCTGGCTCCAAACCAGCCGTGACCTTTGGTATACCCGTACTCTCCGTAGCCAACATCGAAAGCAGCGCTCGGTTTGGCGGGGATGGGACGAGAGATGAAGTCCACGGCGCCACCCACTGTTTGGGGCCCATAGGCGACAGCGGAAGGGCCTTTCACGACACGCAGGGCGGTCATGCGCGTCATCAGGGGAAAGTAGTAGGCGGCAGGCGCCGAGTACGGCGCGGGGCCAAACAGCAGCCCATCCTCCATCAGCGTCAACTTCTTGCTGCGATCGGGGTTGGCGCCGCGAATCCCCAGGTTGGGGCGGAGGCCAGCGCCGTCTTCTTGTCGGACGTACACTCCGGGAACTTGTTGAAGGATGGCGCCTGCGTCGTCGTATTCGGCGCGCTCGAGCTGCTTCTTGTTCACGATGTGTGCGGAGCCGGGGGTGCGCGCGACCCGAGCTCCGACGACGGTTACTTCGGAGGCGGGCGGTTCGGGAGCGGGGGCAGACGCAGGTTCGGGAGCGGGTTGAGAGGAGGCAGGCGAGGGGAACCCGCAGGTGGCCGCGACCGAAGGGAGAAGGACGAACAGGCGGCGGCTACGGGGCAACATGTTAAATGGAAGAGTTCAGAGGACCGGGCGGGT
>JANNWK010000475.1:0-1647 GCA_031408355.1 Myxococcales bacterium | reverse complement strand
CTCAGCGGTTTCGGGGCAAACCCATCGAACGGGTACCTCCCTCACAAAGCTGAGCCCGACACCTCAGCAGCGTCTCGGTGCCATATTTGGTCAGGATGACTCGGTGTGGGCACGCCCGTCGATGTCGGGGCCGCGGTCGACAAGACCCTCCTCACTCAAGGCAATCATCCAAAACAAGACCACCTTCTTGGTCAGCCCGGAGCGCTCGGCCACGCTCGCCTGATTCGCGGCGTCGCCGGTCCGGTCGATGATGTCCTGCAGCGTTTCCAACACCAGCGCGGCAGACGTTGACTCCGTTTCTGCTGACGATGAGACCGGCGACGGTCGACCTGGCGGAGGCATGCACACCCATCGGAATAACCGCCGACTCGGTTGCGTGCCGCGCTTCCAAGTCCATATGCCGCTGCTCCGCGACGCCCACCTCTCGCGCCGGCTGGGGTCGCACCTACGACTAGCTCGCGGGAACGCAAACCGATAGAAATTGCGGGAAGCATGGGGTCGCGGCGTATCCCGGCCGACCACTGACTGCTTGGTCGCGTCTACGACCTTCGTCCCATCACGACGGGAGCAGTCGCACCCGCGACCTCCGCACCGGAAGCACCCCAAGCGCAGAGATCACTCGGATCTTTTGGTCGCACCCGCGACCTGGGCAGAGAGCAACGTAGGGCCCTACGGCGCGACGCATCGTTGATGAGGCCTTGGGCGAGCCACGCCCGCGAGCCATGAGAAGGCTCAACGCGCGCGGAGCAGCCCTCCCGCAGCGAATCCACACGCTCCGCCATCGGCGTCCACCCGAAAGTTCCGACGTCGGTCTGTGCCACCGCCCGAAGCACCCGACGCGTCAGTTCGCATAAACGCGGGCGCGACGGGTGCGGTTCTTGGCCTTCACCATCGCACGATGCTTGCTCGAGCTCTTGCGGTTCGTCTTACGCGGGGTCTTGACGGGCAGGCACATGAGGCGCGGGATCTAGGCCGAAGGCTCAGTAGCCTTTCGGCACGCGGTCCCGAACATGCCGGAGTAACTATTACCGCTGCTACCCCTCCCTGAGCCGACCTAGCTTCGTGCCCTCCCAGAACCGGATTTCTCACCAGCCTGGTAGTTAGCTCCCGAGCCAGGCCAGCCCCGGCAGGGCCAAGCTCCGTTTGACCAGCCAAAGCGCACCCAGGAGCGCGAAAAGCCCCGACGCCGGAAGCACCACGCGCGCTCGAAACCAGCGCCGCCGCCCCGACCAGACAAGTGGCGGCAGCACCAGCGCCACAATGGCCAGCTGAGCCAGCTCGATCCCCACGTTGAACGAGAGCAGCGAGGGAACCAGGCCACGCTGAGGCAGCCCCATATCGCGCAGCGCCGAGGCAAAGCCGAAGCCGTGGATGAGCCCGAACGCCGTGCTCGCCCAGGCCGTGCCGCGCGGCCGCTGGCTCAGCATGTTCTGCACGGCCACCACCACGATGCTGAGCGCTATCAGGCTCTCGGTGAGTCGCGGCGGTGGCGAGTACACGCCGAGCGTGGCCAGCAGCAGCGTAGCGGAGTGTCCGAGCGTGAACCCCGTCACCAGCCAGACCACTCGGCGCAGCACGGCCCGGCCCGGAGCGTCCCCCGCCGCGCCGCACGCTCCCAGGACGAGTGACAGCAGGAACAGCACGTGG
>JANNWK010000474.1:0-11607 GCA_031408355.1 Myxococcales bacterium | reverse complement strand
GTGTAGAGCTTCAGTTCCATCATGATGCGCATGGCATCCGCGAAGAAGGGCTCGACCACCCAGGCGTCCAAGAGCGGCTTGACCGAGGCGTACTTGTCCTTCGTGATCTGAGCTTCTTCAGCGTCCGTGAGGACACGTCCGATCAGCGGGGGCCCGAGATAGCGCATGTAGGTCAGCGTCTGCTCGGCGGTCGGCTCGAAGGTCGTGCTGACGGGAGCCTGCCCGCCCGTACCGGCACCACCCGTGCTGCTGCCTCCGGTGGCCGCGATGGTACCGTCGTCGCCCGGCGACCCGTTGGAACAACCGGCCAATAGGCTGCCAGCGGCCAGTACCGCCAAGATTCCGAGCGCTGATTTCATCGGTACACGAACTCCGCCGCCGAAAAGACGACCATGCAGGTTGACTCGTAAGCGTAGGCATCATGCGCGGGCGTGAGGGATCCGCTGAAGTCCGCCAGATCCTCCGGGCTAGCCGCGCGACCCCAAGCGTTGCGGATGAGCTTCGGCAGGTCCGCTGGCAGCGCGGGGTACGCCGCCTTCATCTCCGCCGAGTTGCAGACTGGACGGAGCGCGTCCAGCCAACCCGAGATGCGGTGGGCGACCCAAAGGTTGTCCGGGAGGACACCGTTAGCGTGGTCGTGGTCACCCAGCTTGATGTTGGCTCCCTGCATCTCGGCGAACATGGCGTTGTCGGTTGAAACGCCAACGGCGCTAGCGATCCGGCGGACGCGGATGTCGAAGGAGAGAAGCTCCGGCTCGCCTGCGCGCACCGCAAACGGCACCTTCAGGGGCTCTAGCGGTGCCGGCGCATCCGGATTGGCGGGAGCGGGCACGCCGGCCTGCTGCGCCGGGCCTCCGGGCTCTGCTGGTTTACTCGACTCGTCGACCACGGCGGTGCAAGAGACGACGAACAACGCGGCGATGGGAACTACGTACTTCATCAGAACCTCTCAAAATTCACCCAATCGCGAGACTGGGGACGGACCGCATGGTGACTGTGTAATGAGTGCCCTGAACTCTGGGTTCCGGCTCTCGAATTCGAGCAGTGCCCGTGAGAAAAATGAAGTCCCTAAAGGGTAGCTTGTAAAGGCGCATGTCCAAAAATGCCGAAGAAACCTGTATGTTGACCAAAAGCGGCAGCGCGGGGAGTCCATTCCTTCGCGGTCACAAACGTCCTGAGAATGCACAATTATGCGCGCTAAACAGCGAAAAGCAGTCAACTGACTGCCTGTGATTCAGCCGCGCACCATGTCGGTCAATGTGCGAAATTGCCGCCATTGTGCGGAGTTTCTGGGTCGACGCGAGGGAAGCTGCGCCGAGATTGCGAGTTTGCGAGTCCAGCTCTCACGCTCACCCCGACGGGTGTGGCTCGCTCGACACGCCCAGCGCTGGCGTGCCGCCAGGGGCTCCCCCGCCCTTGACGGCCAGGCGCGCCAAGTGAACGGCGAGCCGACGATAGAGCTCTGCAGCAAAGCGCGGCTCGCTGCAGATTTCGGCGAAATCGTCGGCGCGGACGCGCAGCAGTCGGGAGACTTGTTGAGCGACCGGTGCGGTGGCGGGACCCCAAACGCCGACCAAGGACTCGGGAAAGAGCAGTGCCCCCGAACCCACGCTCCTGCCGTCCGCGTGCCTGACGACGCCCTCCAGCACGATGTATGCGACGAGATCGTTGGCGATGGACCGGGCAATAACCTCACCCTCCGCAACTTCGATCTCCACGGCTGCGGAGAGCGCCGTCAGCGCGAGAGGAAGCGGTAGGTCGACGAGCAGCGGACTCTGCCGGGCGCGCTCCAGATCGGCCGCGCCGAGGCCACGATCGCGGTCCGCTCGGCGGACGAAGCGGTCCGCGATTTCCACGACCACAGCCGTAGCGTTGTCTCGACCACTCTCGCTGGCGCGAAGCACGAGCGCGCGTGCCGCGGCTTCCGGCGTCCCGGCCCGCAGCAAATCCGAGAGTTCCGCTTCGCCATCGAGTTGCCCGTGCACGCCGTCAGTGCAGAGCAGGAGCCGGTCGCGAGGCCCCAGATCGACGAACAGCGCGTCCACCTGGACCGCGTCGGAGAGCCCGAGTGCGTTCGTGATGCCGGAGCTCCCGGAAGGCTCTGAGACCGCCATTCCCAGGCCGTCGGGCGTGCGGGACGGGCGGGACGCCAGGGTGTGATCGTGGGTCAACTGGAGCACGGCTCGCGAACGCGCCAGATACACCCGCCCGTCGCCAGCATGCGCAATGAAAGCGTGATCGCGGGCCAACCAAACCACGTCCAAAGTTGTGCCCATGCCGGCATGATCTGGATTCTCCAGCGCCTCGCGGCGGACACGGGCGTTGGCCTGTTCCACGGCCCGCCGCAGCACGGCCAGCACGCGCCGACGTGAGTCCAGACCCGCGCTTGCTACGTAGCGCTCGACCGCTCGAATGGCGGCCGGACTGCTGAGGGCATTCTGCACCTCGTCAATCGCCACGCGCGCCGCCACTTCGCCCGCGCGATGACCGCCCATGCCGTCGGCAACGGCGAACACGGCGAACTCGGGCGCGAGCAGGGACAGATCTTCGTTGCTGCGCCGCGTGGAGCCCATGTCGGTCGCCGCGGCGAAATCGGCTCGAAAATCGAAACGTGGCAGAATCGACGGCACTTCGCTCATCCTACACGGCCCGGCGTTGCCAGGGACTTGCTTTCGAGTTAGCCGGCCTCCGTGCGCGTTCTCAGCATCGAAACCTCCACCAGCCAGGCCGGCGTAGCGCTCGTGGAGCACGGTGTGCTGGTAGTGGAGCGACTCCACGAGCGCCCGCAGCAGAGCGCGGAACTGCTGCTGCCGATGCTGGCAGCCCTGCTCGCGGAGGCCGGCTGGGCGAAAAGCTCGCTCGACCGGCTGGGAGTGTCGCTGGGTCCGGGCTCCTTCACCGGGCTGCGCATTGGCATCGCCTGCGCGCAAGGGCTCGCCCTGGGCCTGGGACGGCCCCTCGTGGGCGTCACCGCTCTGCACGCGATGGCGCGGCTGGTGCCGCCCGAAGCGGTCGGGGTGCGCTGCGCGGTCCTGGACGCTCGCCGCAACGAAGTATTCGTCGGAGCCTATACGGGCCTGTCGGAGATCCTCGCCCCGCTGGCGCTCCCTCGAGAAACGGCCCGCGAGTCGATTGAGCGAGCCCTGAGCGGGCCCATCGTCTGGGTCGGAGGTGGGGCGCGCTTGCTGGGACTCGAATCGTCTGGGCCATCGCCGGGTTTAGATGGCCCCTCGGCCTTTGGCGTCGCCCTGCTGGCGCAGGAGCTGGATCCGGCGTCTTGCCAGGCCATTCCGGTTTACGTCCGCGATGCCGGCGCCACCCTCCCGGTTCTGCCCGCTCGCCCCGAGCGCTAGTGATATAGATGCGGGCGTGACGCCGCCTGAAGCCGAGCCAGGTAACGACGCCCAAGCGCGGCTGCTGTCGCGCTACGGCCGGCGCTTTAGCGCGGGAACGGTGCTGTTTCGCGACGGAGAGCCAGCGACGGACGCTTTCCTGCTCCAAGATGGGCGAGTTCGTCTGCTCAAGCAGGCTGGACGCATGGAGCGTGGCTTGCGCGTCGTTCGCCCAGGCGATCTGTTCGGCGAGACGGCCCTGCTCAAGGGCGCCGCCCGGAGCTCGACCGCCGTTGCCCTCGACGATGGCGTGGCGCTCGCGTTCGACCACGCCACCTTCGAGCAGGTACTGGCCAGCAGCCCGGAGGTGGCCGGCCGCGTGCTGAGTCAGCTCATCCGACGCCTGAGGGACGCCGAGGATCAGATTGAAATTCTGATGCTGCGGGACGGGCAGTCGAAGGTGGTGGTCGCGCTGATGAAGTTCGCCCAGCAAGAACTGGCATTGAGCGGCCTCCCCGATGGTCAGATATCGCTGACGCTGTCGCCTCTGGAGCTTTCGGCGCAGGTCGGACTCGACGTGGACAGCGTGAAGCGCATTGTCGCGCAACTGCGCGAGACGGGGCATGTTCGCATCCAGGACGAACGCGTCGAGGTGCCCAGCCTCATGAGCCTGCGGGAGCTGTATGGGCTCCTCGGCATCAAGGACCAACTCCGGGGCAGCCCGAAGGATCCCTCCCGCGCCCGAGCCCGATGACCCGACTTCTCGCAATTTCTTGGTTGTTCTGTTCGGCAGCCTTCGCCTCCGGCTGTGTCCCCAGCTCTGGCGAGGGCGCCAAGGATCCGGAGCGGATGAGCGAAAGCGAGTACGACATCGCGCGCGACCTCTGGCTTCGCCGCAAAAACCCCCGCGAAGCGCTCGATCACGCCCTGAAGGCCGTCGACCTGAACGACGAAAATCCAGACGCGACCCACCTGGTGGCGCTGCTCTACATGGATTTCTGCAGCCGAAGCAGCGACGAATGCCGGCTCCCAGAAGCCGAACGCCACGCGCGCATGGCCCTGAAGGCGCGGCCTGACTACCGCGAAGCCACCAATACCCTGGGCGTCGTGTTGATCCACCAGAAGCGCTACGCGGACGCGATCGCAGTACTGAAGCCCCTGACGGAGGACATTCTCTACCAAACCCCAGAAAACGCCTGGGGAAACTTGGGCTGGGCGCAGCTTGAGGCAGGGTCACTCGACGCCGCCGTCGAGTCGCTGCGGCGGAGCGTGGCGGCCCAACCGCTGTTCTGCGTGGGTCTGTTCCGACTCGGATTGGCCCACGAACGCCGCCGTGAGGACACCGCCGCTGCGGAGGCGCTGACGCGCGCGCTGGAAACACAGGCGCCAGGCTGCAATGGGCTGCAGGAAGCCTACGCGGCGCGGGGCCGAATCGAGCTGCGACTGGGCAACCAGGATGCAGCCCGGACGGATCTCGAACGCTGCGTCCAGCTGTCGCCAAAGGCCCTAGCGGGCAAAGAATGCAGCTCCATGCTGCGCAAGTTCAAGTAGGCTCGGCCCCCCCGATGCCGACGGTTGGCCAATACCTACGCAACCTACGCGAAGAGCGCAAAATGAGCGTGGCTGAGGTTTCGCGCGCGACGCGCGTGCCGATGGCAAGCGTCGAGCGCATCGAAACCGATCGCTTCGATGAACTGCCAGGGGAAGTGTTCGTCCGCGGCTTCCTCAAGTCCTACGCTCGTTCGCTCGGGGTGCCGGCCGACGACGTGCTTGCGCGCTACACCGCGAGCCGACGGGTGGCTTGGGTCACGCCCTTGCCCATCTCGGCGCCCAGCAAGCCCGCTCGGGGTCGGCGGCTCGGGGTTGCCGTCGCTTTCGTATTGCTGCTCATCTTATTCACCCTCGCCTTAAGCATCGTGCTGAAGCCGCGCGGCGACGACATGCCCCAAGAACTGTCAAGCGCACAAGGCCGCGCGCTCGGCGCAGGTTAGCCACGCGCGTGCGAGCGCGCAAAAGCTCCGCGCTCGTCACAACCGACGCGCTGCTGCTGCGGCGGGTGGAGTATGGGGAAGCGGACTTGGTCCTCACGCTCCTGACCCAAAAGCTCGGTAAGGTCTCGGCGCTGGCGCGAGGGGCGCGCAAGAGCGCGCGGCGCTTCGGTGGCGCGCTCGAGCCCATGCACACGCTCGCCATCCAGCTCGACGAACGACCGGGGGCGGAACTCTACGCGCTGACCGAGGCCAGGTTGAAGACGCCCCGCGCGCGGATCCTCGAGAGCCTGGCCTGTTTGGAGGCCGCGGGGAAAGCCCTGTCGTGGGCCCGCCGCGCCGCCCCGCCACGCACGCCGGAGGCCGCTCCCTACGCGGTCCTGCAGACCCTTCTTGACCGTTTGCAGGGTCCAGGCGTTGAGTCTCCGCGTGTGGCGCTCGCCGAGGCGGGCCTCTCGCTCCTCGTTGCACTGGGCTGGGGCATCGACCTCGAACGTTGCGTGCGCTGCGGCAAGCAGGCGGCCCCCACCCAGTCCGCCAGCGTGGACGCGGCCCGCGGAGGCCTCGTTTGCCGCGACTGTGGCGGGGCCAGGTGGCGGCTGTCAGGTGCGGCGCGCGGGCACCTGCGCCGCGCTGCCGCTGGCGAAACCGCCGTGCTTTCGGAGGCCGAGAGCGCGTCGGCCCTCGACCTGGTCGAAGCCGCGCTCGGCGCCCACGCGGGCATTGAGTAGCCGGCAGCAGCTTCGGCCAGTGGTAGAAGCTCGAGCCTTGAGTCCGACGAACGAAGCGCCCCAGACCGAAGGGGCTCGGCACGCCGAACAGCGGCAGATAGCCGGGCACGCTGCGGTTGTCGCGGCCGGCACGCTGGCCAGTCGTTTACTGGGGCTGGTTCGGGATCAGACGATCGCCTCGGTCTTCTCACGGGCGGTCACCGATGCGTTCTTCGTCGCTTTCACGATCCCGAACGTCCTGCGCCAACTATTGGCGGAAGGTGCGGTGCAAAGCGCGGTGCTTCCCGTCCTCAGCAAGATCCGTGAGCAGCAGGGCGAGGCCGAAGCCAAGCGTTTCTTTCGCGCCACGCGCGGGCTTTCACTCAGCGTCCTTTTCGTCGTCAGCCTGCTGGGCGTGGTGCTGGCACCTCAACTCGTGGAGCTCTTCGCGGCAGGCTATCGGGAGCTGCCTGGGCAAACAGAGCGCACCGTCCTGCTCACGCGCTGGGTGTTTCCGTATATCTTCTTCATGGGCACGGCGGCCCTGGGGGTTGCGGCGCTCAACACGCACCAACGCTTCGTCGCGACGTCGTTCGCTCCGGGGCTCTTGAACGTCGCCTTTATCGGCTTTGCGTTGACACTACCGAGCTGGCTCCTGGCCAACGGGCTGGACGCCGCATTGGCGCTGGCCGCCGCGGTGCTGGTGGGTGGCATGCTGCAGGTCGTGGCGCAGTGGCCCAGCCTGCGCGCCATCGGCTATTTAGAGCGACCCACCTTCAATCTGGCGCAGCCCGGCGTGCGCGAGGCGCTGAGTCGGATGGCGCCGGTCATGTTCGGAATGGGCGTCTATTACATCGACGTGGTGCTGGCCCGCCGCTTTCTTTCGGAAGAAGGGCTCGGCGCGCAAAGCTACTACGGGTGGGCGCTGCGTCTCTGCGACTTTCCTCAGGGCATCTTCGTCATGGCCCTTCAGACTGCCGCTTTGCCGAGCCTGGCAAAGCTCGGCGCCCGAGGCGCCGTCGACGAGCTCGGTCACGCCTTCGCTTTTGGCATGCGACTCACGCTGTTTGTGGCGATCGCCGCTTCGGCGCTCTTCGTCGGGCTGGCCGAGCCCCTGGTAGTGCTCCTGTTTCAACGTGGTCAGTTCGACGCAGAGTCGTCCCGCGAGACCGCGCGCGCCTTGGTGGCGCAAGGCGCTGGGATCTGGCTCGTGGCCAGCGTCAGACAACTCACATCAACGTACTACGCGCTCGGCGACACCCGCACGCCCGTGCTGGTCGCTGCCTTGGACCTGGCCGTGTTCATCGGGCTATCGCTGAGTCTACGCGGCGCGCTGGGCCACGTCGGCATCAGCTGGGCCGTGACAGGCGCGAGCCTGGCTCAGGCTCTCTTGCTCTGGCTCTGGCTCCGAAAGCGGTTGCCTAGCCTCCCCGTCAGCCAGATCGCACGCTCGGCCGCCAAGACCCTGCTGGCCGCTGGGGCTGCCGCGCTCGCCGGACGTGCGGTCGCCGAACTGGCAGCGGGCGACGCGAGCGCGTTCGGGCGGGCCCTGCCCGGCGCCCTGGGGGCCGCGTGCTTCGTTCTGGTCTTCCTCGGCGTGGCCTGGATCGTGCGCAGCGACGAGCTTTTCACGGTCGCCGCGCCCTTCGTCCGCCGCTTCCGCAAAAAACCTGCGGCGTAGAGCCACCGTCCGTGCCATCAGTTGCCGCGCGCGCGGATGCCCTAGCCTCGGCAAGCCCAACGACCCCTTCTACTGAAGCCTATGCCCGACCCGAAGCGCCCGCCCTTCCATGTACAGAGCGTAGAGTTCGTCGCCGCCGCGCGACGGCCGGAAGAACTCCCTCCGCCCACGCAGCTTGAGATCGCGCTGGCCGGGCGCTCCAACGTGGGCAAGAGCAGCCTACTGAACAAGCTATTTAATCGGCGTGGGCTCGCACGCACCAGCTCCACCCCCGGCTGCACGAGGCAGATCAACTTCTTCTCCGTGCGCAGCGTGAGCGGTCTTCAGCTCACACTCGTCGACCTGCCGGGCTACGGCTACGCGTCTCGCTCCAAGACGGAACGCAAGGAATGGGCGGGGCTGATTGAACACTACCTGCTCGAGCGGTCCACGCTGCGAGCCGCCGCGGTGTTGTTCGATTGTCGCCGCGGACTGGAAGCCGACGACAACGATGCCCTCACGCTGATCACGGAACATGGCCGGGCCAACCGAGTCGCACCCAGGGTCATCCTGGTGGCGACCAAGGCTGACAAGCTCGCGGCTCGCGACCGCCCCAAGCTCGAGGGCCAGCGCATCGGTGAACGCCGGGTCATCCCCTTCTCGGTCGACGAACCCGAAACCACGAACGATGTCTGGCGCGCCCTGGTGCGCGCCGCCGAGCTGACGATCTAGACTGCGTGGCTTAAGGCACGCTTCCGTGAGCCTCGGCACCCAGCAACTCACGCTTGCAGTCCCCGTACACGGTGAAGCGGTGCGCGGTGCCGGGGATCTCGAAACGCCACGCCGGCCCGGCCTTGGCTCGGTAGTACTCGATGCGAGCCACGCGGCTCTTCGGAACACGGTGCCGCCTGGCCAGCCGCCAGATTTCCTTCGTTGAGCACTGCGGCTCCGGCAGCGCCTCAAGCGGCAGCCCGACGCACGGATAGTCCGCCAGATCAGGCTCAGCCACGAGGCCCTGCTGGCGCAAGAGGACGTTCTGCTTGCCGCAGGTGACGCGCTTCGGCAACGTCCCGGGCTCGCGATGCGGCTGCGGCCCCTGCCCAGGTGGACTCTGGAAGGCGAAGCGCACGCTGCTAGAGGCCTCACTGAGGTCCAAGGTACCGTTCTTGCGAACTCCCTCCATGACGATACCCCGGAGCAACTTGCGACGGGTGAGCGCGCGCGCCGCCGGCAGCGAACTCAGCGCATCCACCGCTTCGGGGAAGCCGCCGATGCCAACCGCGCTGGCCGGCCCCGGAGGCTGGCTCTTCTCCGGCCGGGAACGTTCCCTGGCCCAGGCGGAGAGCAACAAGCAAAGCAGGAAGGCCACGGCCACGATCACTAGCCCAAGCACGCGGTCTCGGCGCCGACGCCGGGCGGCAGCCGCGACCTCGGCGGGCAAGTGCAGGGCGGGCGTTGCGGTGTCCGGTACCGTCGGACTAGCGGGTCGCCCGTCGGCTCCTGGCGGGTTCGGTTCCAACATGAGGCGCTTCCAGAAAACGGGCGGTTCATACCCCGGACGGCCGGCTTGCCCTAAGAATTTCGACCTGCCCCAGGCGAACTCACAGACGAACTGACCCCACCCGACGACAAGGCGTTGCGAGTCAGGAACGGACGCGCTAATCAGGACTCCATTCAGCGTTTCGGGCGCATAACTCAGCGGTAGAGTGCGTCCTTCACACGGACGAAGTCGCAGGTTCAATCCCTGCTGCGCCCACCCCGAAACTCCTGCCAGCTCCGGCTGCTCGCTGCGATGGGTTGAGCTAGCGTAGGCGACCGTGCTTTCGCGTGCCTGTCTTCCGCTTTTGTGTCTCGCGCTGGCTTCCTGCGCCGGACCAAGCCGCGCTGCCGTCGGCCGCGTTTGGTTGCCCGCCTACGCCTTCGGCGTGCTGGGCGGGGGGGATCTGGACGTTCGCGACGTGTGCGCCTCCGGCGCAGTGGACAAGCTAGAGCTTGGCACCAGTTGGGCGACGCTCGGCGTGGCGCTCGTCACGCTGGGCGTCTATACGCCGCGGGAGGCTCGGTTCCGATGTGTGGCAAGCCGCTAGCCTTGGCGCTGCTGCTGCTGCTGGGTTCGGGCTGCGCGACGAGCACCATTCGTTCGGGTGAGCCCCCCGGCAGAACCGCCGCCGGCTTGGATGAGAAATGGCACGCGAGCTTTTTGCTGGGCACCGTCAGCGGCACCACCCGCTACAACTTGGCCCAGATCTGCCCCGACGGCTGGGCTGAAATCCGCCTCGAGCCGGACCCGTTCACGCTCTTGGCCGGCGCGGCGACGCTCTTCATGTATTCGCCCTCGCGCCTGACCGTCGTGTGCGCGCGACGCCCACAGGATGCCGGGCTTTTGTTCTGATAGCCTCGTTCAAGTGCGAGGACCTGCATTCCTGACAACCCTCCTCTGGGTGAGCGCCGCCGGCGCAGGCGAACCACCTCCCCCGCCGATCCCCGCGGTCGCGTCACTCGCGCCACTATCACAGCGAACCACCAAGGCCGCTGACCCCGCACCCGAACCTGGCACGCTCCGCATCCGCATCCACGGCGAGTACGAGCTGCGCCAGAGCGTGCTCAGCGCTCTTCCGCTATCCACCGCGGACAATCGGCCAGTGCACCTCGACCAAACCTCGCGGCTCTTTCATTGGCTGCGCCTGAGGCCGCTGCTGCTGATCGGCGGCGGTTTCGAGCTGCGTGGCGAAGCCGACGTTCCTCGCGGCATGATTCTCGGCGGCGAACCTCGAGACCTGCCGGGCAACGGTAGTGACTTCGACGCTCAGCAACCCGTCCGGCTGCACGCGCGCATGCTGCGGGCGACGCTGCGTGGTCAGATCGGTGAAATTGCGGTCGGACACGGGACAACGCATTTCGGCTTGGGCATCGTTGACAACGATGGCGACCAAGCACGCTGGTTCGGGACTCCGGACCGTCCGGCTACGTTTGAGCAGCTGCGGCTCACGAGCGGAGGTGCGGCGTCGCCGCTGCGAGTCTTCGTGGCGGCGGACGCGCTGTACAGCGATGAACGACTGTCGCTTCCGGACGGCGACCAGCTCGCGCGGCTCGCACTCGGCGCCCAATACGCGCCAGGGCCCGCTGTGCAACTGGGCGCTTTTGGCCGCTACGAGGGACTCCGGCCACGCGCTTCCCGTGGCGGCGCAGACAGCGTGGTCTTCGATGGTGCGGGGAGTCTCCGCGCTCGCCTGCCCGACGGAACGGGGGAAGTCTCGCTCGAATACGAGGCAGCCTATCGACTCGGCAACGTGGACGAAGCCACCGCCTTCGCGAGCCTTGGCGAACACCGATCGTCGTCAGCGCTGGCTTGCGCAGCGCGCTTGGGTGTGGCCCTGGAAGGGAGTTCGAAGCGCGAGCGATACGCCTTCATGATCGCCTCGTTCGAGGTCGGGATGGCGTCGGCGGACGCGGACCCGAGCGACAGTGAGTTGCACCGGTTCGTGATGAATCCGAATCACGCGGTCGGCCTCATCCTCTTCAGCGAGGCCTTGCGCTTCAAGACCTCCCGCGCTCAGGCCCTGTTAGCGCGCGCAAGCGCCCAAGCCGGCAGCGCCCGCGTCGAACGCCTCGCCACCGCTGGGGGCGTTCGCCCAGGGGCGATTTCATTCTTATGGTTAGCCACGCTCATGGGTTCGGTGCTGGCTTCAGGCGACGTCGTGATTCCGACGCTTCTTCTCTTTGCGCTTACCGCGTCGGCCCCGCGGTTGGTAAGGGCGGCCGCGGTAGTGGTGGTAGCTGTCGCGGGCCTATCGCAGGAGGGCTTACCCCTGCGGCTCGCACTGCGGGATTTCGCCGCGCGTTCGCGCATAGCACTCGACGACCGCAGCCGCCTGGTAGTTGGCGACAAGGTGACCGAAGATCGTCTCGGCGTTCTG
>JANNWK010000473.1:0-6761 GCA_031408355.1 Myxococcales bacterium | reverse complement strand
CGATCGTGGCGTCCGGCGTGACCACGGAAAACATCCGACCCCGCGGCAGCGCGGGAACCTGACACCGAAGAGCCCCCGCGAACAGCTGCACGCTGCTCGCTGCCTCGGACTCCAGACCGACCAACCCGAGCCGGCTATTCTCGGAGAGCTCAAGCTGGAGCCCCTGCGCATTTCGCACGTTGACGTGAGCCCCCGAGGCCGTGACAAGCTCGCTGGCAGCGCTCATCGCCGCTGGCGCCCCACCCGGAGCCAACATGAACCTCGAGTTGCCCTCGAGGCGAGTCACAGCGCCGCGCACGCCGTCGACCGTCAGCGGTTGCGCCACAGCACCGACGCTGCCGCTGGGGGCCCTGCCCCAAGCGAGAAAAGCCGCGGAGCCGGCCAGCGCGAGGCTCGCAGCCAGTCCCCAGATCGTCATATCCCGCCAGGGAATAAGCCGCGGAGCCTGGAGGTGAAGCGGAACGCGCAGAAGGTTTGCGACAATTTTTCCGCGATCTATCTTGAAATGCTTACCATCGACATCGATCGGCCGCGCCAGGGTGTCCTGGAACAACAGGCGAACTTTGGTTTCATCGTTCATTTGTGCCCCCGTGTGGTTCGCAGCTGCACACGCCGAAGCAGCTCCTTGCGACCACGAACCAGCCTCGACTGCGCCGCAGCCAGCGTGACCTGCGTCAGCGCGGCGCTCTCCTGAAGGTCGTGTCCAACCAGATCATGCAGAAGCACCGCCTGCGCCAGATCGTGCTTCATGCTCGCCAGAACCTCCTGAACGACCGCCAGCCGGCGGCGTGCCTCAAGCTGGCGTTCCGCGTTCGGCGAGCCGGCAATCTCGAGCGATGCGAGTTCGCTGCCTTCCTCGGGACGAAAATGCTTCCGTTCCCGTACCCGGCTCCGCAAGGCGTCGAGCGCCACGTGCGTCGCGACGCCCGAGGCCCAGGCACGGAGATTCAGAATTCCGCCGGTGCCCTGTGCTGGAAGAGCTCGCAGGATGCGCTCAAAGGTCACCTGCACGAGGTCCTCGTAGTCGGGTCCGACGTGATGCAGGATGCGCTGCAGGCTGCGCGCGACAGTGGGGTAGAGGAGGTCATAGAGTGCGTTGGCCGCCCAGCTCTCGCGAGCGACGACACCCCGAACCAGTTCGGCCTCGTTCGGGGACTCCCGGTCCTGTGGCGCCTCTGAGGCGCGCACCTGGGCCGGGCCGGACAGTTCGGCAACCACGTCTTGAGCATAACGCAAGATCACCAGGGGGCGGGGAGCGCTGGGGTAAAGACCAGCTTGGGATGGGGTAAATTGGCTACCTTTAAGAGTCGGGTCAGCCCGGCCTGACCAGGCAACTACTTGCGGCCCGACCCGGCCTGTGACTCAGAACGCGAATCTGAGGCCGCCGGTAAAGGCAAAGCGACCCGACGGTTCGTGCCCGACCGACACGCTGCTGATCTCGATGTTCACGGGCGGGGTCAGGGTCGAGGCATCAGCCCCCACGACGAGCCGCAAGCCCTTCCACAAATGAATCGCGGTGTTAACGCCGATTCTTCCGCCGAGGCGCGCTTGTCCTCCACTCTCCTGTCGCTGGCTAGCGGGCTCCGTCGCGGTGATGAATAGGCGCTCGACCACCAGTTCCCCAATCAGCTCTGCGTTCAGCGGCGAGTCACTGTGGCCAAGCCGCGCCCCCAAGCCAGCAGACGCCGTGACCCAGCGTAGCGCAGGCTCCTGGAAGGTGCTGGCGTAGTGAAAGGTAGTCGCTGCCATCAGCGCCGGGGCGCCCGGGAGGGTCAACCAACCGCGAGCAAACGCACCCCTGCGGTAGCGCCCTTCTCGGAGCCCCGGCCCAGTGAGCACCCCCACATCGAGGCCCCAGGTGTCCCAGGTTCGGGGTGGAGCGTGTAGGCGCGCCGGGGGCTTCGGCGCTTTCGCTGCCTTCGCGAGGGGCCGACGGGGCGCGAGCGGAGGCTGCGCGGCCACTAGGCCCGCCACCACCAGCCCAGCGGACGCCCAGCGACTCTCGGCGGCATCCCGATCCGAGAACTCCAACCTGCGGCGCGTGAGCAGAGTCCCGGCCGACGAACGGCTCCTAAACTCGATCTCGAACGTGAGCTGCTCCGCGTCGCCCGTGCGAACGAACGCGTAGTAGGCGACGTCGCCCGCAACCTGGTCCGGCGCCGCGATCCGGCATCGCCCGGCGCCCAGAACCCGTTCGCAGCGGCTCACGACCGTTTGAGCAACGGCGGGGCCCAGATCGGAGGGAACGTCGATGGCGACGGAGGGGAGCATGCCTACTCAGCAGAACGTACCATAGTGGCCGGGCCAGGCGGCGGCCGCCGCGCTCACGCCACGGGGGATGAGTCGAGGCTCCGCAGACGGCGCCGATCGGTCAGCACCCCGTCACAGGCCACGTCGTGCGGTAGCGTCGGTAGATCGACGAGCAATTGAAACTCGTAGGCCACCACCCAGCTGTTGGCCGGAGGACAAAAGTCCGGCAGCGTCGCGTCGTAGAAACCGGCGCCATACCCCAAGCGATGGCCGCTGGGCGCCACCGCCAGCGCCGGCACGAACACCAGCTGCACGTCGCCTCGCGACGCCTCCGGCGCTCCGGGACGAGGCTCAGGAAAGCGCTGTCCGCGCTCGGCAAGGTCGGAAAGCGCGTCGGTCAAACGGAGCCCTGTCACCAGCGCTTCCCCTCGCCGTTCGAGAAACGGGTAGTAGACGCGTTTGCCTTGCCTGCGCGCCTCGGCGTCCAGCTCCCGCAGATCCACCTCCTTGCGCTCGACGAGCGGGAAGAACAGCGCGACACTTTCCGCCGAGCGAAACTCCGCAAACTCCAGGGCCTTCTGCACAATAGCCGCGCTCCGTAAGCGCAAGACCTCGGCCGGATACGCCGCCCTGACCTGGCGCATGCGCTTGCGGAGTTCCGCTTTTGCGGCCTCCGCCAGTTGCTCTACCTGGGCAGCTTCGAACACGGGCATGGTCAATGCTAGCCTCGCCCGGTGTCGCGCGCTTACCTCATTCCGGCCTATCAGGCCGTCAGCAAGATAGCCGAGGTCCTGCAGGGCCTCCGCCGCTTGGACCCCGAAGCGCAGCTGCTCGTGGTGGACGACGGCTCGAGCGACGGCACGGCCGAAGCCGCACTGGCAGCCGGCGCCGCGCTCGTCCAGCACGCCCAAAACCAGGGGAAGGGCGCGGCGCTCCGCACGGGCTTCCACTGGCTGCTCGCCCGCGGCTTCGAGACGGCCGTCAGCGTCGATGCCGACGCCCAACATCTAGCGGAAGACGCGGTGATGCTCGCCCAGCACGGGGCCTCGCCGCAATCGCTCGTCCTCGGCGTGCGTGATCTCGCACGCGCCGGTGCGCCGCGAGCAAGCCGTTTCTCCAATCGCTTCTCGAACATTTGGGTATCGTGGTTCAGCGCGGTAAAGCTGGCAGATACCCAGTGCGGGCTGCGACGCTACCCACTGGCTGCCACGCTCGCGCTCGGGTCACAGGCTCGTGGCTACGGCTTCGAGTCCGAGATGCTGGTGCGTGCAGCACGCCGCGGTATCCCGCTCGTCCAGGTTCCGGTCGGCGTCATCTATCCACCCAAGGAGCTGCGCATTTCCCACTTCCGCGTCGTGGCGGATCCCTTCCGGATTGTGCTGCGCCTGCTGCATACCGCCGCCACGTTCCGGAGATCCGTGTGAGTCCGCTCAAGCGACTGGGCAAGCTCGGCCTGCTCGGGTCAGGCTTGTTCCTGGCGCTCGGCTTCGGCTTGCACATTGCGGTCGGTCGAGCAGCTCGTCTGGTGCCTCCCAAGGTGACGCTTCCTGGGCTGCAGGTCGTCACCTCCGCTAGCGGCGTGCGCCACTTCGGACTCTCGTATGTCCGGCGCCAAGCCAGCCTGCTTCAGGTCGGCCTCAGCGGCAGCCCGGAGGACATCGGCTACGCGCACGCCCGCTTGCTCTACCCAGAAATGGTCGAGAACGAGGGCATTTTGCTGACCCGTTTCAAGGAGCAGGTCCCAAGTCAGCTACTCCGTTCGGCCCTGCTGGACCTGGCGCAGTTCCGCTACAGAGCAGTCGATGCGGAGATGGCGCCAAACCGGCTCCGCGAGGTCGCCGCTGGCGCGCTGGCGTTTCAACCGGATCCGTTTGCCGCGTTCTTCCCTACCTTCCAGCGGTTCGTGTACCTCAACGCGCTCTACGATATCTCGCTCTCGTTCGAAGGCTCACCGCTGATCGGTTGCACCACCTTTACTTTCGACAAGGCAGCTACCGCTGACGGCTCCGGCGTGCTGGCGCGCGCCTTCGACTTCGAGGTAGACGCGATCTTCGATCGGCGAAAGGCGCTGTTTCTGGTCAAGGAAGACGGTAAAATCCCGTTCGCTTCGGTCGCCTGGCCTGGGCTCGTAGGCGTCGTCAGCGGGATGAACCTTGAGGGTGTGGCGGTCGTCGTGCACGGGGGTCGTGCAGGCGCTGCTCGAACCAGCGGCGAACCCGTCGTCCACGCCCTGCGCAGAGTTCTGGCGGAGGCCCGCAGCAGCGACGAAGCCGTACAGCTCTTGGCCGAGCGAACTCCGATGGTAAGTCATATCGTCATCGTGAGCGACCGGCGCGGTCGCTCGGCGGCGATCGAACGCGCTCCCGGCACGAGCGATACCGTGCGTTGGTTGCCGACGCGCGCGGCCACCACCAACCATTTCGAAGGCCCGCTCCGGGAAGACCCGCGGAACCTGAACGTCCGCGCGACGACCTCCAGCGTGCCACGCCGCGAGCGTGCGGACGAGCTGCTCGCTGGCTTAGCCGCTGCCAACGAAGCCATCACGCCCCAGGCGGCGTTGCGACTCCTGCGGGATCGGCAGGGCAAGGGCGGCCGGCAGCTACCGCTCGGGGATCGCCGCGCCATCGACGCATTGATTGCGACCCACGGCGTCATCATGCAGACCGGGCCGCTGAAACTTTGGCTCAGTGAGGCGCCGCACCTGCTCGGCCAGTTCGTCGCCTTTGATTTGCCCGCCCTGCTCGCCGACAGCTACGACCCCGAGGCCGCCACGACCGAGCCCGCGGAAACCTTGGCCGCCGACGCGCTGCTCACGACCGGGGACTACGCCAAGTGGCAGGCCAGCCCGAAGCAGTAGCGTCCTTCGACCGACGCGGAGCGGGCCCGGCCCAGCTAGTTAGCGCGCTCCAGCTAGCGCTCAATGCCTATCCAAGCGCCGCCACAGGCCAAGCCGAACGCCAGCGGAGCCACCGCCAAGGCGAACAGGACTCCCAGCGGAGCCACCAGGGCCAGCACCGCGACGATGCAGGCCAGCGCCACGGCCGCAGCAAGCGCGGGTTCCAGGACGCCCGCAGTAGCGCTTGCGCGCGCAACGAGGTAGCCAGCAAGCGGGAACGCGCTGAGCAGGGCGACGCCGAGCAGCACCAGCGGACCGCCGGAGCGCATGTCACTCTCGTCCGCGGCCGAGAAGTCCACGCCGAGGCGATGTCCCAGCGCGACGGCCAACGCCACCAAGCTGAGCATGAGCCCCACATTGACGAACGCGCCAAGCACGACCCAGCCAAGCTTGAGCGGCTGGTCTCGGGGGTTGAGCGCTTCCTGGACCAAGCTGAGCCGCGGTGGCTCCGGCAGATGCATGTGGCCGAGCGTGCGGCTTTCGGGGTTTACCTCGCGTAGAACTGAGGCTGCGCCGAGCGCCATGAACAGAAGCAGCGGCAATACGGCCACCAAGAAACCGGGACCACGTCCCCAAACGATGTGCACGTAGAGCCCCTGAAGCAGCGCGCACACGAGCCAGGTTGCGGTAAACCAGCTGCGACTCTGGCCCCGTCGCGCCCCCAGCGCATAGCCCCAGACCCCAGCGAAGAACAGATGCGCTGGAGCCTGGCAGAGCACGCGCAACCCGAGCACCCAGTCGAAACTCGCGGAGAACAGGCGAATGAGCCCAAGCGCGGCCGCGAAGCCGCCGGCCGCAGCGACCGCGTAGCACAGGCCAAGTCGCGGGCCATCGATGCGACGGGTGCGGTACAGCGGCCAAACGACGAGCGTCTTCAGCGCTTCCTCCAGGGGCGCGACCAAGAGGAATGCGACCAGCACCGCTGAACCGACGCCAGCCGTCCTCGCCTCGAGGGACAGCTCGGTGAAGCGCAACACCGCGCGCTCAACCAGCTCGGCAACGAACGCGGCCGCCACGCCAAGCACGAGTGCCGTGCCCGCCAAGCGTCGCGAGACACGCCCCAGCGCGCTGACCCGGCGCACGACCCAGTAGGCCGGCAGCACCGCTAGCAGCACGACCAGAAGCGCAACGAGGAATCTCAAAAGTGCAGACCCAGAAGCGCCGTCAGGGTCACCCCGGCACCGATGCTCGAGCCGTCCGCTGCGTAGATCTTGGCGGCTCTCGCGTCCGTGCCGGCTGCCGCACCCGATACCGCCGCTCGAGACAGGAACAGCACGTCACCGGTGAGGTTCCCGCCGACCGAAAACGTGTTGCTCAGGTAGTAATCGAGACCAGCGCCCAAACGGGCACTGATTCCGCTCACCTCTGCCTTGGACGCGACCGCCGTGGGGCCAGATCCTGAGAAGGCACCGACCGAAGCGTAGCCCGCGCCCAACGTCACGTAGGGCTCGAGGCGACCGAGCGGGATATGTAGGCCGGCCTCGGCGTTGAGCGTCCAAAGTCGCCACTCATTGAACGTAACCAGCCGAAAGCGCGCGCCCAACCTGTAATGAATGACGCGCACCCCCAGTCCGGCTCCCTAGACCAAAACCGGTTGGGTCGTATCAATGAGCCC
>JANNWK010000472.1:0-7417 GCA_031408355.1 Myxococcales bacterium | reverse complement strand
ATCACGATCATGTCGAAGGCGGATGGGCTCTGCAGGCCCAAGTAAGTGCCGACGGCGGGCGTGGGCGACAGCGCGGCTGTCGGGGCCGTGCGATCGTAGGCGTCCCGCAGGATCTGACCGAGCCTGCTGGCTTCGGGATCGCGCAGCCCGCCCAGTGCGCCGAGCAACCCCGCCGCCAGCAGCGTGCCGTCCGTCTCTGGATAGAGCCGACTGACGAGGCGCGGTCCCGAGTCAGCCGGCAGCGTGGTGAGACGAGTTGACTCAGAGCCCCGAACCACCAGCGCGCGCAGTAGCCACGGCCCCAAGACGAGTAGGGCGCCGGCAGCGAGCAGCCGCAGGCCGAGTCCGCGCCGCGTAGACGCGACCAGCAGCCCCAGCCCCAGCAGCAAGAGCCCGCTCGCGAGTGCGCAGCTCCACCAGGAAAGGCCGTACGAGAGCCAGGCGCAGAACAGCGCCACCGCCGGCGCCAAGAGCGCGAGCCCAAGCAGCGAGGCGCAGCCGCTTCCGCGCGCTTGGGTAGGCTGGTGGTCGGTGTTCACTTCCCGCAATAGGGCCATATTCATCACTTTCAGGGCGTTTGTCTCCACAGCTGGTGTATTGGGCTCGTTCCCTCCATGACCGCTGAAGCCGCCAAGCACAGCCCCTCGAATCAGGCGGGAGCCCTCGTGCTTGGGACGACGCTCGCGAGCATATCAAGCGCCATCCTACCGCTGTTTCTGGTGCGACTCTTGGGCAAGGCCGACCTGGCCGAGCTGATGGCGCTGGTACTCGTTTACGACACTGTCGCGCTCATCCTTAGCGGCGGCTTTCCGCACGTGTTGATGTACTACCTGCCGGGCCGTCCGCCGGGCGAGCGCCGCGCCATCACCATCCGCATCGGAGGCGTCGTGGCGGGTCTCGGGAGCCTGGCAGCACTGGCCACGGCCGCGGTAGGGCTCACCGGCAGCGCCATCCCCGGCATGTTCTCGTCGGCGCAAGGCCCAAGCATTTCCTTCGGCCCGCTCTTGATGCTCGCGCCCTCCCTGGTGATGGAGCTGCCGTCACGCATCGTACCCAACTTGCTCATCGCAGAGCACCGAGCCAAAGAAGCCTCCGCGCTGGGTGTACTGCGCACCATCGCCTTGACATTGGCGACGCTCGTGCCGGTGGCACTGGGGCAAAGCATCCTGGCCGTGGCAACCTGGTACTCCGCGTGTCGCATCCTAATGGGGCTAAGCCTGCCGTGGGCGATTCGGCTGTGCTTTGCCGACGCGCCACGCATGGCTTGCCCAGTCTCGGTTCGGCAGCTCTTCCGGTTCGCGGTTCCGCTCGGCGCAACGGACGTCGTCTCGCTCTTGAACCAGCAGTTCGATCGCTGGCTCATCCTGCTCAGTTTCCCCGCGGCTGCCTTCGCAGACTATCAAGCAGGCGCCTGGCAGATCCCGGTGCTCGGCACCATCGCTTACTCCGTAGGCGCAGCGTACATGCCGGCGCTGGTCGAGGCCTTCGGACGTGGCGCACCCGAGCAAGCCATCGCGATTTGGCGCCAGACCATCGCCAAAGTGAGCCTGATCGTCGTCCCCATCACTATGGGCTTCGTGGTCGGAGCCTCCGAGCTGATGACGCTGCTCTTCACGCCCGCCTACGTCGCGGCCGCACCGATATTCCAACTCTACGCGGTACTGACGCTGGGGCGCGTGGCAACCTTCGGCTCGGTAATCGTCGCCGCCGGGCGACCGCGTTACTTACTGCAGGCTGCCGTGTTGGCGTTCATTTCCAACGTCGTCCTGTGCGTCCCACTCACGCGGCTCTTCGGATTCATCGGACCGGCCCTCGGCACCGCGCTCGCCTTCTTCCCCATGGTTGGCTTCTACGTCTGGTCGATTGCCCGCGCCTCGGGCCTTCCGATGCGGAGAATCCTGCCACTCGCCGGCTACCTGCGCGTGCTCTTGCTCACCGGCGTCTCGGCCGGCCTCGCGCTCGTTGCCAAAACGTTGCTAGTTGGACCGCCAGCGCTCCTCTTGGGCGTCTCCGTGCTGGTCACGGTCGGCGGGTTCGCCATCATCGGCAGCTTGACCGGCACGATCCGCCGTGAAGACTGGCGCTACCTCGTGGCCTGGTTGCAACTGAAGCTGTCCCGCTAATTTTCCCTAGCCAGTCGCTTTTCCCGAGTCAACCGATGACCGCCAGCCTAACGTCACCGCCCGTGCTGGAGAGCATCGTCTGCTACGTTTGCGGCGCGGGAGAGAACACGCCGTGGGCCGAGGAGAACGGCTTTCGCGCCGTGCGCTGCAGCGGCTGCGGTTTGGTCTACGTCAATCCACGCCCTAGCCGTGCGTCGATCAGCCAAGCTGCGCAAAGCGGGCTTCATGAGGGCGAAGCGCTGCTGGATGAGACGGGGCAGCGCGCCCCAGGCAAGGTCTCCCACTATCGGAAGCGGCTTCACGCGCTGTTCGACCCCGAGCCCCTGAGCGCAAGGCCCAACGCTCGTTGGCTAGACTTGGGCTGCGGGTTCGGTGAGTTTTTGGAGGCTCTCCAGCTGGAAGGCCAGGGCCGCATTGCGGCAGTCGGTTCCGAGCCAAATGAGCGCAAGGCGGCTGCGGCACAGCTGCGGGGCCTGAACGTGGGGTTTCGCGACCTGGCGTTGGAGAGCCGAGATTACGACTTCGTTTCCATGCTCAACGTGTTCTCTCACTTGCCTGACCCGCCGGAGTTCTTGCGGCAGCTGCGCGGACTCTTGCGGCCGGGAGGCGAAGTGGTGCTGCAGACTGGCAACTGGGCAGAGCTCGAGCGCAGCGCCATTCAGGACCAACTGCACTTGCCGGATCACCTGAGCTTCGCCTCCGAGCGCATCGTCTCGCGCCTATTGGAGGAGGCTGGTTTCTCGGTCTTGCGCCGTCTACGCTACCCAATGTTCCGTCCCAGCCTTTGGTCACGCTTGCTGGCGCCGAAGTCGGCCAGTTCCTCGGTGGCCTCGGATCTGTGGTTTCGGGCTCGAGTGAGTGAGCGATGAACGTCCTCGTGTCGAGCCGCTCGTGGCGGAACCTCTTCGTGTGGCTGGTGCTGCTCGGCTTCGGGCTAAGCTTCGGCCTTAACTACGGAGTCTCCAACCACACGTTCTACCTGCTTCCGGCCCAGCATGAGCTGCACCCAGAGCTGTGGAGCCGGGATTGGGCGGTGACTCAAACGCACCACTATCACGTGGTGTTCGCGCGGCTGGCGACGCAAATGCTGAGCCTGATGCCAAGCGGCTGGCTGCTGGCACTGGCCAACGTCGCCACAATAGCCAGTGGCATGGCCTGCATTTGGGGCTTGCTCCGGGCGCTGGGCTCCGCAGAACGCGCGTGGCTAGCCTTGCTGGTGGTGGTGTTGATTGCCTCCGGCACCCGTACGGACGGCCCGGGCATGAGTTACATTTTTTCCACGATCTTCCAGCCCAACACACTCGGTTCCGTGGGATTACTTGCGGCTTGTTGGCTCGTGGTGGCGGGACAGCCACTTGCGTCGGGGTTGGCATTGGCTCTGACAGGAGCGCTCCACGCCAACTATTTGGTGCTGAGCATCCCGGTTTTGACTGTGGCACAGTTGGCTCAGGGGCGAGCGGGGCTGGTCGCGAGGCTGGTGCGCCAATTGGGGCCCGCGCTGCTGGTGCTTCTCGTGTACCTGCCGACGATCCGAGCCATGAGCAGTACGCCGGTCGTGGCCGAAGCTCAGCGCGTGTATCAAGACATTCGCTCGCCCCACCACTACCGCATCGAGACCTTCGCCGCGGCGTTCGTGCCCTGGGTGGGCTGGCAGATCGTCGGCGCAGGTTCGATCCTTGGGGTCGGGCTCGAGAAGCCGAGCGCGCGTCGCCTGTTGGCGCTTTTGCTCGGATTCTGGGCCTTGATACTGCCATCGCTGTTCTTGGCCGGGATGTTCGTGATCCGCCCGCTCATGCAGCTGTACCCTTGGAGGCTTACCGTCAACTGTGAGCTTCTCGCTCAGGCCGCCTTTGCCGCCTGCCTACTCAAGAGCGTCTCGTCACCTAGCTCGGGCAGGCTGGGAAAGCCGGCTCTCATCCTGCTGGCGCTGGGCCTCGTGCTGGTCGGCATCGGCGCCCTGCAGAGCAGCAAGTTCCTGCCCTTCACGGTCTTGCTGACAGGCTTCGGACTGATTCTCGGCTCGGGTAGGCTGCTCACTGTGCCTGGCCTCGCAGGGCGTATCACCGCGGGCCTGCCCGCCGTTCTGGTCATCGGGATTGCGATCGCAAACGCGAGCCGCCTCGTTCAACTGTTCCAGAGGTCGAGCCCACTGGGTGGCGCCAACGCGGGGCTGCAAGAGCTCTGCCGCTGGACCGCTGCCCACACGAAGACTGACGACCTCTTGCTTACGCCCCCAGACGACGAGAACATCCGCTTCCATTGCCAGCGAGCCATCGTCGTCGATTGGAAGACAGCGCCCATGGCGCCCGCAGAAGTGCTGGATTGGTACCATCGGCTCGAAGACGTGACCGGACGGAAGCCACTCCGGAGCGCCGCGGACCTACAGGGCTACCGAGCGCTCGACGCCGAGCGCCTCCAGCGACTGCGAGTTCGTTACCATTTCGACTACGTCGTCGCCCATCGTGGCGCCGAGCCTGCTATCGGCAGCGAGCCGGTATTTCGCGGGCAAAGCTTTGTGGTCTATCGCCTGGAGCCCGAGCACTAACGTTGGGGCCCGCCGGCGGCTTCGGCAAGTCGCCAGCGATTCAGTTGCGGCCCGCTGGTTTCCCGGGCTATTGAGCCGACGGTGACGGCACGTAGCAATATCAGCCAAGCCCGACGCATCGTGATCAAGGTCGGGTCCAAGGCGCTCGCGGCCGATGGCGAACTGCAGGCCAAGTTTGCCAGCGAGGTGGCTGCGCTCGCAGGCCCGAAGCGCGGCTTCGTGTTGGTCACAAGCGGTGCAATCGCACTGGGCATGAAGCGGCTTGGCTACCGCACCCGGCCCAAGGAAACAGGCAAGCTGCAGGCGGCGGCCGCGACCGGCCAGAGTGAGCTCATGCGGCGCTGGGACGAGGCGTTCTCCGCGGCGGGCTTGACCGTGGCGCAGGTGCTGCTCACCCATGACGATCTGGCAGATCGCGAGCGCGTCAACAACGCGCGCGACGCTCTGGCGGCCCTGCTGGAAGCCGGTGCGGTGCCGATCGTGAACGAAAACGACACAGTGTCGACCGCGGAGATCCGGCTCGACAACGACCAGCTCGCGGCCCTGGTTGCGCCGCTGGTTTCGGCCGACTTGCTGATCTTGCTGACAGACGTGGAGGGCGTCCTCGACAAGCGCGGCAAACGCATTCCGCTTTTGAACGACAAATCAGAGATCGGCAGCGTGGTGCAGACGGGCGAGCGACTGGGTAGCGGCGGCATCCTCAGCAAGCTCGATGCCGCCTACAAGGCCTGCCACTCCGGCGCGTCCGTGGTGATCGCCCACGCCTCCCGGCCTTCGGTCATCAAGGACATTCTGATGGGCGACGATGTCGGCACGCTGGTGCCACGCCGCGCCGCCCTGCGCGCGCGCCACCATTGGATCGCCTACACGCTGCGCCCCCGCGGGACCGTGCTCGTGGACGCGGGCGCGGAGAAGGCCCTGCAGGGCGGCAAAAGCAGCCTCTTGCCGGTCGGCGTGGTCGGCGTGCGCGGGGAGTTCAACGCGGGCGACGCGGTGCGTTTGGTCGGCTTGAGCGGCAATGAGATTGGGCGCGGCCTCACCCGGCTGGGCGCGCTGGATGTTTCGCGGGCGGCGGGCAAGCAGCTCGCTGAGCTGAGCCTGGCGTTTGGCGAGGGCGCCAAGGAGCTGGTGGTCGTGCACAAGGACGACCTGGTCGTGGCTGGCTAGGCGCACATCGGCGCACACAAGGTTGCCGAGGGTGGCGGGCGAAAGGCGGGCGCGCCGTTGAGGCGCCGCCGTGGATTCGGTTTGCAAAGGCGAGGGGGTGTATCGTCGCTGATGTGCAAGGTCTTCGACTGAAACCACGAATCTCGCCTTTGATCCTCCCGCTGTCTGCACTCGGACTCTCTCTCTCCACGTCGGTTGTGGTCGTCACTACTGGCTCGATCGGGCACATCCTTCCGTTTGCCAGTGTTCTGATCCTCGTTGCCTTAGGGTACCTGGTCTATTCGAGGCAGCCTCGGGTCGTCACTGTCGAGACGGACGGTCAGAAGCTCAGGATCGAAGGCTATGAACGCCAGAGCCTGCTGCTCGCGCCCAGCAAAGTGACTCTCCATCGTTGGGTTCGTCCGGTGCTAGGAACGCGCCACGGCGACGCCCTCGTCGTTCGATCTCTGGCCCCTGCTGGCGGCGAGCTGGTGCTCACTTTTGGCGTGGCGAACTCGGAATTGGCACGGGTCGACGATCCTCCGTGCGAGCAAGTGGATATCTCGCTCGGGCCGTCCGAGTTCGCTGAGCTTGTGGAGGCTCTTCACAGTGACCGAGAGGTGCAGGACCGGGGTCCACTCGGCGTTTCAACGTTCGTACTCGTGCCCCATCGGGGGGTCGGCGCCGTGTACGCGCAAATTTTGCCTTGGTTTGGCGCGATGATGGCGGTCGGCGTGCTTGGTGCTTTGGGTGAGCCTCTCATGCGGACCCTGCTGGGACGCGTTGCGCTTTTTGGGACGACCATTGCCGCTCTCGGCGGCGGAATCTTCTACACGTTTCGCCGAGCCAACAAGCCCCAGCGCGAACTTCTTCTGCGGCTGTCCCGCGATTTTCTCATCTTGGGCGACGCGCTCACTCCTCAGTTTCAAGTTCGTCTTCCGGACCTGCGCGAGCGCTCGGAGATCCATGTCTTCCAAACCAGGTACGGAACTTTTCGTTTCCCGGTCCTTGTTCTTTCGAACGGGACGAACGAACTCCGCGTGGGTGTGTGGGAGGACTACTTGACGGTAGGGGTGCCTCTTGCTCCCGAAGGTGCCGCGCCCGAATACTTAGTCAGCACGAACGAGTATCGTGTCTTGGTGAAGCAACTAGCGCGGCGACGCTGAAGTCCTGGTGCCGAGGCCGCCTGCTCGGCACCAGTTTTCGGAGCCGCGGCGGGTTGCGAGAGGCTTGCGAGAGGCTTGCGAGGCTTCCGTAAGAGGTGGGCGCAAAGGCTCTATTTTGCACAACGGATTGCGTCCCCAAGGGATTCGAACGGTTATGCAGCTAGCGGAACTGGCGGCAATTCCGATTCAGATCGTTGCCTAGCCTCAGCCAAGTGCACCCTGCCCCACCCGGGGCATCCGATGCTAGG
The DNA here is from genome assembly GCA_031408355.1 of Myxococcales bacterium. Lineage (GTDB taxonomy): Bacteria > Myxococcota_A > Polyangia > Polyangiales > Polyangiaceae > PMG-095. The sequence continues at coordinate 189 of JANNWK010000472.1, read as the reverse complement.
CTAGGCCTCATGCACGTCGTCGATTTTGCCCAGGCCGAGGCGCGTTTCGCCGAGCTACTGGAGCGCGTCCAGGCCGGCGAGGAGGTCCTCGTGACCCGCGCTAACGTGCCGGTCGCGCGCATCACGCCCGCCGCGCCGCGTCACAACCGGCCGCGTTTCGGCGCAGGCAAAGATCTGTTGCGCGTGGCC
>JANNWK010000471.1:0-6175 GCA_031408355.1 Myxococcales bacterium | reverse complement strand
GGGCAGGCCCTCGTAGGTGACCCCAGTGATCTCGGGCAGCACCTCGACGCGCGCTTTGTACGAGAACGGCTTGTTCGGCTCTACACCCTGCGACTCGACGGCGGGCGAAGTGACGGGCTGCAGCTTTTGCTCCGTCACCGCCTGCGGGAACGTCTCGTCCACTAGCTTCTGGGCGACGTCCGCGGCGATCCGAGCACCGTACAGGTGCGAGAGCACCTTGTGCGGTGCCTTGCCGGGGCGGAAGCCTCGGACACGCGCCGTGCGTGCGACCTGGTTGTACGCCTTCTCAAGCTCCGAAGTGACTCGACCGACGTCGATCTCGACGTCGAATTCCACCAGAACCGGGCTCAGCCTCTGAACGTTGACTTGCATCTCGACCATGACAGGGGCGGCAGACGTTACATGCGCCGCACGCAACGTCAACGTTCGACCGCACGGCGATGGACGAAGATTGATCCGCGCTCCACCCTCCGACAAAAAAACTGGACCCCGATCGGAGGCAGCCGAGCGGGGTCCAGACGTCCCGGGAGGGGGACGCAAACACGAGTGAGGACGAACTAGTCGTCCTGTTCGGCGGCCCAGAGCTTGGCCTCGAACGGGTCGAGGTCGAAGTCGAGCTCCTGGGCGCCGCTAGCTTCGAGCTCGTCGCCGGGGGACCAGCCGATGCGCATCTCGGGGCGGAGCAGATCACGCTCGAAGTCTGCAAAAGTCGAATAGTTCTTGGGCGAAGCCATGGGGTACGGAGTCTCCTTAGGGGCGGGCTCAGAAACGGCGGAGTGGGCGAACAACCGGGAGTTGGAGGACGCGGGCGGGAGCGAGCGACGGGACCTGTGTGAAGAAACCGCGCTCGAGAATCCGTTCCTGGGCGGCCGCCGCCACGGGCTCTTGGGAGAGCGCCTTGGCGAGTTGGCTGCGCAGACTGGGGACTTGAGTTTGGGTACGTCGTTCCAAAGCCACCTACTTACACCTACATCTACTCACACAATACGACATGGCCCCCGTCGCTCCAAGAAAACGCCAGTAGGCTCAGGCAGTTCGATAAGGAAGGCGAAGCTGCCGGAGGCCAGGCGCCGCCTACAGGATCTACGTAGGCTGACCGGGTCGCCGAGCCGCGGAGAGCGCGGGCGCCGTTCTGGTAGGGTCCGCCCCTCTCCCATGAGTCCGCGCCCGAGCATCATCGCCATCGCCAACCAGAAGGGCGGCGTCGGCAAGACGACGACTGCGGTCAACTTGGCAGCGAGCTTGGCCGCAGCAGAGAAGCGCACGCTGCTCGTGGATATGGACCCGCAGGGCAACGCTTCGAGCGGCGTCGGCGTTCGACCGGGCACGACCGAGCGCACCATCTACGACGCGCTGATCGGCGCTTCTGATTTGGCGGGAGTCCTGCAGAAGACGCCGCAAGCCGGGCTCGACCTAGCACCGGCCACGCAAGATCTGACCGCCGTAGAGTACGAGCTCTTCGAGCACGACCGCGGGACCCACCTGCGCAGCGTGCTCGAGGCAGCGCGCGACTATGACTACATCATCCTGGACTCGCCGCCGTCCCTCGGCGTCTTGACCCTCAACGTGCTGGTGGCGGCAGAGCGCGTGATCGTTCCGCTGCAGCCAGAGTACTATGCGCTCGAGGGCATCACCTACCTGATGGCCACCATCGATCGCGTCAAAGCCTCGCTGAATCCTGGGCTTTTCGTCGAAGGCATCGTGCTGACGATGTGGGATCCCAGAAATCGCTTGGCCCATCAGGTCGCCGACGAGGTGCGCAAACACTTCCGCGTATTCGACTCGATCATTCCGCGCAACGTGCGCTTGTCCGAGGCGCCTTCGCACGGCCTGCCCGCGCTGCTCTACGACGTCGGGAGTAAAGGCGCCCAGGGCTACTTGAGCCTGGCCCACGAGTTACTTGGAGCGCCCGAGTGAACGAGCCGCCTCGCAAGCCACTGCGCGGCCTGGGTCGAGGACTGGACGTGCTGATGCCGGCGCGCATGCCGGTTCAGCCAGAGCGACCGGCACCGTCAGGCGCTGCGTCCGCGCCGAACTACGGCGAAGGCAACGTGTTCTCCTGCCCCATCGACAAGATTGTGCCGCAGCGCGGCCAGCCGCGAAAGCACTTCGACAGCGCCAAGCTCGACGAGTTAGCGTCCTCCCTGCGCGAACATGGCTTGCTCGAGCCGCTCGTGGTGCGGCGTCGGGCGGGGGCTGATGACTTCGAACTGATAGCCGGAGAGCGTCGCTGGCGCGCAGCGCAGCGCGCTGATCTGAAGCAAGTCCTGGTGGTCGTGCGCGACGTCTCGGCCAAGGCGGCCTTCGAGCTGGCGCTGATCGAGAACGTTCAGCGGGAGGATCTTGACGCGATTGAGTTCGCCGAAGCGATGGATCGGCTGATCAAGGAGTACGGGTACACCCAGGAAACCTTGGCGCAGCGGGTGGGCAAAGATCGCTCAACCATCGCCAACGCGCTGCGCTTGCTGCGCTTGCCGGTAGCGATTCGGGACCGCGTCGTGCAGGGCGAGCTGAGCGAGGGTCACGCGCGAGCCCTACTCGGCGCGCCTGACGACAAGATCTTGTCGGAGCTCGCCGACAAAGTCGTGCGCGGTCGCTTGAGCGTGCGCCAGACCGAGGCCTTGGTGCGCTCAAGTAAAGACGGCAAGCCGACGCTCGGGGCGCGCGGCGGTAGCCAAGAAAAGCCAGCCAACGTGCGGGACCTGGAAGCTCGGCTCGCCAAGAAGCTCGGCACCAAGGTCGAAGTGCGGGAGCGCGAGGGCAAGGGCGAGCTCATCATCAAGTACGGCAGCTGGGACGAGCTAGATCGCCTGCTCGACGTACTCCTCTAGGGCTCGGGCGGTTCGTGCTCTAGGGCACCGCGCTACCGTCGAAGTACTGGCTCGCGAGGGCCAAGGCCGACGCTCCTACTTCGGAGCCGACGCGTCGACCGTCCAAGTCATCCTGAGACACGTGGATCCCGCCCCAGATCCGCGACTGGCCGGCTTGATCGGCCGCGTCGAAGTAGGTCGCCCACTGCAGCGTGACCGGCGCCGAAGGGCCGTGCTCGAAGAACAGATAGCCCGGTTCAAACGTGTGACTGCTAAAGCCGCCCGGGAACGCGGGCGATCCGGTCAACTCCGAAAGCACGCTGGCCGCGGCCCGGCTGAACGTGCTGTGACCCGACACGTACCCCGGGAAGGCGGGCGTCACGAAGGTGCGTCGTTGGTAGGGGATCCATTCCACGCCACGCACCCAGCCCACTCCGCCCACGCCCTGCTTGCGGTCTCCCGGCTCGCCACGCCAGGAGCGAATCGCTACCTCACCCAGGTAGCGGCGCAGGTGCTCGTGGCGTTCACCCGTGGCGGAGCTGGCTTCCGTGACGACTTCGACGAGCTCGTCGACGAGTGGCAGTCCCTCAGGGTCGTAGGCTGGGCTCCGCTTGTCGCTGCTCTGCCCGCGGCCGGCCATGTAGCGAATCAGGGTGATCGGTCGGGCCGTGAGGTACTTGCGTTTGAGCTCCCAGGCGGCAATCGCCGCGTCGTGGACTGCGCCGTTGAGCGCCAGGTACACGTGAACGTCCCAAGCCAGGGCATCGAGCGGCTCCCCTACTCCGAACAGTTGCCTCGAAAGCAGTTTCGCGTCGGCCACGTCGTTGGCGATCGTGTTCCAGTGCCCGGGAGGGGTCTCCGAGCTGGGACCGTCGGCCCAGAACTCAGCGAGCACGCGGCCAAAGTCGCTACGCCGGACCATGGCAGGCGCGTAGGGCTCCAGCGTTACCGGGTTCTCCGAGTAGCCCGCACCATCGTTGCTACCTAGCGGGTTGTTCCCCAGGGAGGCGGGTGAAATGTCGATGAGCGTGGCGTCCTCGACATCGAGTTCAGAGGAGCGACGAATGACGTCGACCGCCGCGGCGACGAGCGCTTCGTCGAGCGTGAGCGGCGCTGTGCCGATGTCGAGGTAGGCCTGCCCCTTGCCGGGGCGGACCAGCGAGAATGGCGCGACCTGACCCCAGTGCCCGCCGATGTAGCCTTGCGCGCCGGCGTCACTCGGAATGCCGTTCTGCGTTTCGGATTTCGCGAGCACAAGTCGCTGCCAGAGCGTCGGATCTTCGGTCTTCGTGCCCGGTTGGTCCACGGTCAAATTCGGCGTTTCTACCTGAAAACCAGCCGGGTCCTGGTAGTCCGCCATTTCGTTGGCTCCGTCGTCCGCGAAGGCTTCGACGATCGCGTCGCCGATGCGATTGCCGAGCGCGCTAGGGGCTTCACCCACGACTCCGGTATCGTCGGGGTCGAAACCGAGCTTCGCCATGAACGCTTCGAAGCAAGCCTGCGAGGTGCCGCCTCCCACCGCCTTGGCGTAGCGATGACTTAGAACGCGGTAGGCCGCGAAGGAGATAGCCTCTTCGCGAGCAGCCTCGACGTCCTGGGCCACCAGGCGCTCCTGCACCAGGTAGCCGTCGGCCACGTTGTCGTAGGCGCTCCACGCGTCCCACATCGCGACCGAGGCGTGAAACAGGTTACGCGCGTGCACCCCAGGCCGCGGCGTATCGCGCCGAATCGCATTGAGCAGCTGCTCATCCCAACGCCGAGCGATCGAGCCTTCAGGCACAGGATCGACCGCCTCTTTCGGGCACATCGGCGGAGCCACCGGGGCAGGCTCTACGACCATTTCCGGCACGCCCAGCGCGCTGTGGAGAGCCAGCCCCTGATCGAGCTCCGGCGTCAGCACGTCACCGCCGACCGCCCAAACGCCGCCTTTCGGATCCACCCACACCGCGTGCAGCGATTCAGCCGCTGCGAAGGCAAGCCCCGGGTCGACCGGCGAAAATCGCCCGCCCTTGCCGCGATAGATGCTGCCACCCGCGCCGACCGCCCAGACCGCGCCGTCCGGAGCAAAGGACACGCCCTGCAGGAGCGGGGCGTCGGTGGGCGTGTGGTCCACGAGCTCGGCCCCGCGTGTCTGAAGCAGTTTGCCCGTGCCGGTTCCACCCACAATGGCCACGTCTTTGCCCCGACCGTGCACGGTGAAGAGGATTTCTTCGCCGCCCGATTGAACGAGCTCGAAGCCACGCATGGCATCGCCGCGCAGCACGACGCCATGCGCCCCGACCACCCAGACGTCCGTCGTTGAGGCCGCCCACACCTTGAACAGACCGGGCGCGTCGTGGTGTTCGTCCTCGGGCAGTGCTTCGGGCAGCGCCAACTCCGTCACGACCTGGCCGTCGTAGTGCCAAATGAAGCCATTGCGACCGGCAGCAGCGCCGACCGCATAGACATCGTCAGGCGCTGCCGCCGCGATGCTAAAGATCGTGTGCTTGCCGAGCCCCGGCGTGGCCAGGCGCTTGAACTCGCCCGCCTCGTAGCGAAGCCAGAGCGCGTCGGAGCCGCCCAAGAAAACGGGCCCCTGCGCCGTCGCGTGCACCCACCATAGATCCCCACGATAGCCAGTGCTCCTGCGTTCCCATTCGGCGCCGTCGAAATGGAGCACCACCGGTCCCTGACCATCGTCCGCCCCCGCCAGCCAAACGTCGTCGGCAGCGGTGCCGTGCACCCCGAGCAACGCCGCAGCCTTGCTGTGCGCCACCCAGCCCCACTCGAGTTGAGGCGGCGGCTCAGCCGGTTCGGTCGCAGACCCGCAAGCTGAAGACAACGCAGCCAACCCCAGACCCAGCACTGCTCTCATCTGCTTCATCGCTCGTTCCGTTGACTCAAAGATCTACCGTGCTGAGCACGACTTCACAAACATCTTCGGCCTCGAGGCCCGCGTCGTTTCGCGCCTTCACGGCCAGGCTCACCCTCAGGCCGTGGCGCTCGGCTGCGGTCTCGGTCAGGCCTCCGGCATGCACCAAAAACGGCACGAGATCACACTCGTCGTTGCCGGCGCAGAAAAGCAGCTGCGGTCGCGCGGGCGGTGGCTCTACAACCGCCACGCCCGTCAGCAGGTTCGTTAGCGTGGCGGAGACGAACGCGCGACGACCGAGACCGGTGGTCTGGACGGCAACAAGCAAATGGGTACCACCCTGCCCAAATGTCTGCAGACGCAGCTCGTCACCGTCCGCCAGCGGCGCGAACCCGAGCCCGTCCTCGCCGTCGGGCACGCCTGCCTGAACGCTTGCCAGGAGCGGCGCGCTTGCAGTTCCGCCCTCGGCCAGAGCCCCACCGGCGTTAGCGGCGCCACCGCTCATGGAGGCCCC